>RSAS01000758.1 GCA_003934145.1 Candidatus Viridilinea halotolerans
GAACCCCTCCCACCACTGCCGCAAGCTGCGCTTCGGTCAGTTCGGGGTAGATGGGCAGGGCCAAGGTTTCGCGTGCTGCCGCTTCGCTCTCTGGCAGGCTGCCCGCTTGGTATCCCCATTCAGCAAAGCATACCTGGAGGTGCAATGGTAGCGGGTAGTAAACTTCGCAGCCGATTTGGTGTGCGCTCAGGTGAGCCATGAGTGCGTCGCGCTGTGGGGTGCGGATGACGAATTGGTTGTAGATGTGGCGCACGCCTGGCCGTTCGGTTGGCGCGGCGACCGGGTGGCCTGCGGCGGCCAGCAGCGCACGGTAGGTGGCCGCATTGCGCTGACGAGCCGCTGTCCAGCCATCGAGGTGGGGCAGTTTGACGCGCAGCACGGCAGCTTGGATGGCGTCTAAGCGGAAGTTGCCACCGACACGTTGATGGTAATATTTGGGTTGCGCACCATGGTTGCGCAGCAGGCGCAGCCGTGCGGCAAGGTCGGGGTCGTTGGTAGTGACCATACCGCCGTCGCCAAAGCCGCCGAGGTTCTTCGAGGGGAAGAAGCTGAAGCAGCCCATGTGGCCGATGGAACCGGCGCGACGGCCCTGCTCTTCGGCGCCAATGGCTTGGGCGGCGTCTTCGATCACGGCGAGGCCGTGGCGCTCGGCGAGCGCCATGATGGGCGCCATCTCGGCCATTTGGCCGTAGAGGTGTACCGGAATGATGGCTTTGGTACGCGGGGTAATTGCGGCCTCGATGAGAGCGGGAGCGAGGTTGTAGCTCTGCGCATCAATATCCACAAAGACCGGACGCGCCCCCACACGAACAATTGCGCCAGCGGTGGCAAAGAAGCTGTAGGCGGTTGTGATCACCTCGTCGCCGGGGCCAAGCTCCAGCGCCATCAGCGCCATCAGCAGCGCATCGCTGCCCGACGAGACACCAAGCGCATGTTGGCACTGTACGTAGGCGGCAACCTCTTGCTCAAAGGCTTCAACCTCAGGGCCAAGAATGAAATGTTGGCTCTCAACGACGCGCATGATGGCGGCATTGATCGCTTCGCGGAGGCTGGCGTATTGGGCTTTGAGGTCAAGCAAGGGGACAGGAGTGGTCATGAGGGGCGTCTACCTAATCAGCTTCAAACTCGGGCAAGGCTGTATCTTCAGGCCAGTCAAGACAGGAGAGCACACCGGGTGTCATTTCGCGGTAGCGCCAACCGCTCTCAGGGCAATGCATAGTAGCACTAGGTTCGGTTGCAGTCAACCGGTGGCCGTGGCGGCTCATCCAGCCCTTCTGGACGGCAGGGACTCCCAGCATCAGCGCATAATCGGGCACATCGCCGCGCACGACGGCCCCGGCACCGATGAAGGCATAGCGTCCGATGGTGGCCCCGCAGACGATGGTGGCATTGGCACCAATCGTTGCGCCACGGCGCACGAGGGTACGCTGGTATTGGCTGTGGCGCACGATCTGTGAGCGCGGATTGATCACGTTGGTAAAGACGCACGACGGCCCGCAGAAGACATCGTCCTCAATTTCAACGCCGGTGTAGAGGCTGACGTTGTTTTGGATTTTGACGTTATCACCTACACGCACGCCACTGGCGACCATAACGTTTTGACCGAGAACGCAACCACGCCCGATCACCGCTCCTGTCATGACGTGACAGAAGTGCCAGATCTTGGTGCCCGCACCGATCGTGCAGGGCGCGTCAACGTAGGCGCTTGGGTGGGCAAAATAGGAATCTTCGCTCATTAGATGTGATGGAGGCTTAGGGCGTTGGCTTCGACAGGCTCAGCCAACGCATGTGGAGGCGTAGGGCGTTGGCGACGAAAGGCGGGGTGGGCGGAGATCGCCTTCTGCTCAGAGCCAAAGGCGAAGCGCTGATCCTGCTGGCTATAGTAGAGCGGCTTGATGCCGTAGCGGTCGCGGGCGAGCAGGAGCGTATGCGCCTTGCGATCCCAACAGGCTAACGCAAACATGCCATTGAGTCGCAGCAGCGCCTCCGGCCCCCAGTGGGCCAGCGCATAGAGCAGCACTTCGCTATCGGTTTTGGAACGAAACCAGTAGCCCGCTGCTTCCAATTCGGCGCGCAGTTCACGGTAGTTGTAGATTTCGCCATTAAAGGTCAAGACATAGCGATGATCGGCGCTCAACATGGGCTGATGGCCGAGCGGCGAGAGATCGATGATTGCCAGGCGGCGGTGACCAATGCCCACCGCACCCTCAATCCAATGGCCCTCGCCATCCGGCCCACGATGAGCCAACGCATCAGTCATCTTTTGCAGAATGACGGGCGAGATGGGGTCACTCTTGAGATTGATCAGGCCGGTGATGCCGCACATAGAGGTAAGAAATAGGAGGTAGAAGGTAGGAAATAGCAGGGTAGAAGGTAGGAAATAGCAGGGTAGAAGATATTGCTGACGGCAGAGACCTACACCATGTACAAGGACTTTGTGGTGATCTGCAAACTCCCAAGTCTGTAATCTGGGATGTACTATACCAAATAACCAAAAAACCAGTTTTCGGTAAAAGGTTGGTGAGATCGGTCATGACGGTTACTCTACTTGGCTACACCGTATAACACACTATTTGACCTCAAATTCAGATTTTGACACACCTGATTGACGAATAATCGACTGCAATGTGCCAATCTTCAGTTCATCATGAAGTGGCACTGGTACAGTGACCGTTGTGTTAGCGAGTTGTTTCTGCATGACAGCATGACTACCGCGTTGTCTTACCACCTGAAATCCGTAGCGTGACAGAATCGCTATAACCTGTCTACCTGAGAGTGAACGCAGTCTACCCAACCTTCACCTCAACACTCGTTACAAAGACTTCGCCACGCAAACGATCAAGAATCTCATCAGGTGAGGCAACTTCAAAGAAGAGTTCGAGAGCCTCTCTTAAGTTCGCTCGCGCCTCCTCAATGGTATCACCCTGGCTTGCAATATCAAATTCGGGACAGAGCGCCACATAGCCAGTTCCTTCATGCTCAATAATTGCTGTGAGTCTTCTGAGCATATTAGCACGCTTTCTTGTTATACCAGAATTAATTCTAACTGCTTGCTTGGGGTGAGTTGACGTGCTTGTTCTAAAATCGTTGCTACTCTTGAGCAAGATCTGCCACCCTAAAACCCGCTGGTGGGGCTTGCGCCCCATGTGCATTCCCGCTCCCCGCTCCCCGCTTCCCGCTCCCCAACACTACCCCGCCTCATCCGCTAACCACGCCCGCAACTCCTCAACACTCTCGGCATGCTCAATGGCGTCGGCGAGCAACTGGAGTAGTGGGACATCTTCAATGGTCGTGATCGTTTGCATTAGGGCTTCGCCGTCTGCGCCAAATTTGCACTTCAACGAGAGGCGGATGCCAGTCAGCAGACCCTGCTGCGCCAGTTGGCGAGCCTGCTGCAAGCCCTGTTGCGCCAACCGCAAGCCCTTTTGCAGGCCGATCTGTTCACCCTTTTGCAGGCCAATTTGTTCACCCTCTT
>RSAS01000898.1 GCA_003934145.1 Candidatus Viridilinea halotolerans
CCCCCCCAACCAACCCCAATCGCCCGTGGGACGCCCCACGCCACTACACCATCCGCGACCTTGACGCCATCCAAGCCCGCATTCACGCCACCTCGCCTCCTACCCCAGAGGAGGTGGTGGAGGCGAAGCGGATGGGGTTGAAGTAGGAGGGAAGAGGGAGGAGGGAGGAGGGATGAAGGAGGATGGATGAAGGATGAGCGAAGCCCATGAAAGTAAGCCGACGAGCAAGGTTCGTAGTAGGTGCTTGAGCGCCGTCCGCGAGCTGGCTACGGCGCTCAAGCACCTACTCCCAGCGGGTTTCGGGGCTTTCCCAAGCGTAAATTCATCCGCCGCCCACCCGATCACCGCGCCACGTTTGGGGACCGTTTGGGCATCGTTTGGGCATCGTTTAGGGATCGTTTGGGGATCGTTTGGGGCGGTTTGGCCCGCCCTGATGCGGAAGCCCAAACGCGGCCCGTGGCGGGGGCCGAGATCAATAGGGCGAAAGCCTTCCTTATCACACCATCCCGCAGAAAGGGGGTGATGCTTCCAACAAACCACCATGCAGTCAGGAACCGAAATCCGACCGTAAATCATCATGAAAGGACTTCTCCATGACCACCCATCAACCCTTCCCGAAAAACCGGGTCATCCTCTACGGCGTTGTTGACCGGCGTAACGACCGCGATACCAAAAAGGTGTCCCCCGACATTCGTCGCTACCGCAACCCCACCGGCGGTGCCGACTACACCGTCAACCTTCAGGTTGCCTCCCCCTATGGTGGAAGCTACAAGATCGAGGTCAACGTGGGCCCGGTGAACGGGGCCGAGATCTTTGCCTCCTGCCCTGCCGACCAGCCAGTGATCCTCACCGGCCACCTGACGCGCATGCCTGAAGTGGATCGGCGCTTCCGCGAGTACGACGCCACCCGCGTGGTCGAGGGCATCTTCTACCAAGATGTTGAGGTGCGGGTCGAAGCGGTTCGTCTGCCGACCGAGACCGACCCGACGGGCACCGGCTCCAACATCGCCCTCGAAGGCGAGGTGGTCGAGCCGCCCATCTTCATGCGCCACCCCGACATCCCCGACCTCGAACTGGCGCGTGTCGGCATCCGCGCCCGCACCCAGGCCATGATGGACGAGACCGGGCAGATTCTGCCCGCCCGCGCCTGCCTCGTCACGGTGGTGATCCCCGTTGACGACGAGCATGCGGAACTGCTCTACCGTCGGGGTAATCGGGTGCAGATTCGCGGCGCCTTAGAGCGCCTCGCCGTGCGCCAGACCGGGCGCGAGGAGGTGCGTGAGCGCTTGGGGACGTTGGCGAAGGAATGGGAGGAGCAGTGGCATACCCTCCACGACGCGGAGACCCACGACGCGACCGCGATCTCGCGGGCAGGCAACGCCTACCTGCGCCAACGCGACCGCCTGAGCCGCTCCGTGCGCACTGTCGTCGTCGCCGTGGGGGTCACCCCGCTGGCAGAGGCCACGCCGCTGGATCGGGAGGCGGCAGCGCTCGACCGCGACCTATACGATGAGGAGCGCCGCGAAGCGAACCGCCATCGCCGCATGGAGCGCAGCGAACGCCGCCGCCGCAACCGCCAGCACGAGCGTCTGGCCAAAGAGGAGCCTAGCGCACCGGAGCAACCCACCGAGGAGGGCCACGAGCAAGCGTCGGTCAGCCCCTTGAACCATCGGCGGCGCAAGCCGACCCTCAGCCCCCACGATGGCCCCCCCGCCGATCACGAAGGCCCAGCTACAATTGGGGGGTGGGAGTAGGGGTAGGGGATTGGGAAGCGATCAGAGGGGTTGGGCGAAAATGGTGCGCCCAACCCCTTTTGTTCTGTGCTATGTTACTATGGCAGGGTGAAGATCCACATAGTTCAGTAGTGCTTATACCTTCACGGTCAGCCCACCGTAATACCACACTGCTATGCTGGAGGAAGATTCACCATCTGATCAGCATGCACAATGCCTCACACCACGCTCGAATTCATCATCCGTCGTGGCAACGACGCGCAATTGGTTGCCGATGCCACGCTCACCAGTACGGCGAGCGTGGCATCTGTGCGCCTAACTGATGCTGCTCCTGTAGTGCTTGACCGCATCGCCCTGTGCGCCCTGGCTCTCGATCCATTGGCCTACGGGCGACAGCTTGGCGCACAACTCTTCGCCGCCCCAACACTGCGCGCGGCATGGCTTACGGCGCGTGCCTACGCCGCCACGGGCACCCTTCAACTGCGTCTCTGCTTACCGCAAGATAGCGCGGAGCTCCACGCCCTACGCTGGGAATGTTTGTGCGATCCTGAAGATGACCAACCCTTTGCGCTGCACGAGCGCATGCGTCTGGTTCGTACCATTCCGAGTGGCGACCTTACTCCCGTCACGCTGCCCTCGCGCCCGCAACTACAGGCGCTGGTCGCCATTGCCAACCCAAGCAACCTTGCCGCATACGGCATGGCAGAAGTTGACGTAGATGGCGAAGCGGCCCGTATACGCGAGGCATTGGGGTCCATCCCCACAGTGTTCTTGGGTGATCATAGCGCGGCGCAGGGGCGTGCGACGCTCACCAACGTGATCAGCCAGTTGCGCCAGACGCCAACCCTGGTATTCCTCGTGGCCCATGGCACGATCAGTGATGGTGGCCCATACCTCTGCTTGGAGACCGAAGATGGTCAGGTGGATTGGATCGAAGGCGCCGAACTGACCAACGCCATTGCACGGCTCACCACCCGCCCGCAACTCATCGTCGTCGCCTCTTGCCGCAGTGCGGGCAGCGGCTACGATGAGACCCTCAACGCCTTAGGGCCAGCCCTCGCCAGCATCGGCGTCCCTGCGGTTCTTGGCTTCCAGGGCGACGTTGCGCTGAGTACGGTCAGACGCCTCTTGCCGACGTTGATCAGCGAACTCCAGCGCGACGGGCAGCTTGATCGCGCCCTTGCCGCCGCACGAACAGCCCTCGCGCCACAGGGCACCTGGTGGCAGGCGGTGGTTTGGCTGAGGACGGATGGGCGGTTGTGGGATACCAATACACATGATCCGCGTACCCAAGAACGATTGCACCTTCAGGCGCTGGTGCGGTCGCACAGCGACCTGATCGGCGCAAAGCTGGCCCGTTTTGTGGGGCGCGCCGCTGAGATTGTGGATATTGACGCGCAGATCGCCGCGCTTAGTCCGAGTGGCGGCTATCTGATCGTACAAGGGCGCGCCGGGCAGGGCAAGAGCAGCATCCTCGCCGCGATCATCGCCCGCGATCTGCGGGCGCAGATGGAACAACCCGCACCCGCGCCGCACGACAGCCAGGCGTTTGGCAACCTCGAACGTACCGTGGGGGTGGAATGGGTTCCGCACCACTTCATCCCCTACGAGCCAGGCCGCGAGTACCAGGTCAATCTGCTGCGCGACCTCAATGCACGGCTCTGCCTACGCTACGACCTGCCGCGCTTCTATGCCGACAGCACCAGCCTGCCCGCGCTGAAAGATTACCT
>RSAS01000785.1 GCA_003934145.1 Candidatus Viridilinea halotolerans
TGCAATGCGATTCCAGAAGGGGGCGCACACGTTTTCTGTCCGCCCTTAAACGCAACGCGGAAGAGGGGGAATACACCGAGATTTTTGGCGTTGCAATGCAGTTCTTGCGGGGCAACGCACATATTTTCTTTTCGCCCTCTCCCCTACCCCCTATCCCCCCATCCGCCGCCGCCGCAGGGCAACATAGAGGGCAGGGATGGGATGGCCTGCGTGGTAGGCCCACTGGGCGAGGAGGTGGTAGGCGCATGCTACTTCGGCGCGGGCAGCTTCGGGGATGGCGGGCGGGGTGGGGCCGAGCCAGTGGTGCTTGAGCCATTGGACGATTTCGCCGACAAGCGCCCAAATGATGTAGCCCTGGCGTACTTCGAGCGGGTAGCCGAGACGGGCGACGGCACTCAGGAGGTGGTCGCGTCCGGCTTGATGTTGGCCGAGGGCGTGGCGGGTTGCGCCAAGTTGTCGTTCCCAGCGGGCGTAGCTCACTTGGTCGAAGGCGTCGGGTGCTTGGGTAGCAAGGGTGAGCGCCTCGTCGAGCAGGCGTGCGGCTTCGTTGTAGGCCCCCGCTTGCAGCGCTTCATTACCTGCGGCGGCGAGGTAGGGAATGGCGCGCAGGGCTTGCCCCGCCTGACGCCAGTGGTGGGCGAGTTGCACCGCTGTGGCGCTTGCGCCTGGCGCTTGCGCTTCGCAGTAGGTGGCGAGTTGTTCGTGCAATTGACGGCGTTGGCCAAAGCTCATCAGGTTGTAGGCCACTTCGCAGCCCACGACATGTTTGAAGGCGTAGATCAGCGTTGGCTCAAAAGCTTCGATTACCACGAGACCGGCCTGTTGCAGGGCAAAGAGTTGCGCCACCAGAATTTGATGGTCGTCTTCGACCGGATGGAGCGCGGCGAGGGTGTTAAGCGCGAAGCACTGCCCGATGACGCTGGCCACCTTGAGGGTGAGTTGTTGCGCTGCGGTGAGGCGATCAATGCGGCTGATGATCAGCCCCTCAATGGTGTCGGGCAGATTGCCAAGGGCGGTGAGTTGGCCGGGATCGTCGGTGTTGAGTTGGCATATCCCGTCGTTCACCTCCAGCAGTCCACGCTCGCGCAGCGCCGTAAGAATCTCCTCGGCCATAAAGGGATTGCCCTGGGCGCGGGCGCTGATCAGGTCGCTCAGGGTGTTGGGCACCTTCGCAACCCCGAGGCGGCGGGCGAGTAGTTGGCGTAGCTCGTCGGCAGTGAGGCCCGTTAGTTGCATGCGCACGCTGTCGGGCCGGTAGGCTAGTTGTTGGAAGGCGAGCGGCGGGGATGCCATGGGGCGGGTGGCGAGCAGGCAAAGCAGCGTGGGAATACGGGTAATTGCTGCATGCAAAAGCGCCCACGAATTGGCATCGAGCCATTGGGCATCCTCAAAGATCAGCAGCAGCGGGCTGCGCGTGGCCGCATGGGCCAGCAAGCGCACCAAAAGATCGCGCGTCTGGTCGGCGCGCGTCTGGCCCGCCAGCGCCGCAGTGTGCGCCGTCTCGGGCATGCTCAGCGGCGCAACGGCGGCGAGCAGCGGCGCGAATTCGCTCAGTTCGAGATCTTCGAGCAGCAGCAGAGCGCGGCGCGCCAACTCGCGGGCGATCTGGTCGGCATCGTCCGCTGACGCGGGCGCGAATCCGTTGGCGCCGGATGGATCAATGCTCTCGCTGGTGAGCAGCGGCAGCAGATCGGCATAAATGGCGCACCACGCATGGTAGGGCGGTAGATCGAGGGGGCTGCCGGCCCCGTTGAGCACGATAAGATCGGCTTGCTGGGCCAGTTCACGCGCCGCGTTGAGCAGGGCGGACTTGCCCAGGCCGGCCTCGCCCTCGATGATCACGATGCCGCCACTACGCTCGGTGCGCAGGTGAGCGATGCGCGCCGCGAGCAACTGACGCTCGCTGGTGCGTCCAATAAGCGTCGCTTCGGGTAGATTGAGCGGCAGACTCAGGGCATCCGGCAGGGGGCTAAAGACGGGCACGGGTGCCGTGAAGCCTTTGAGACTCAGCGGGGCCAAGGGCGTAAAGGTGAGTTGGGTGCGTGTGGCGCGGAAGGTCTGCTCGTCGCAGAGAATCGCCAGCGCCGTGCCGCGCTTGAGTGCCGCCTGCATCAGCCGCGCCGAGCGGTTCACCATCGGCCCCATCATGGTGTACTCGCGGCGCATTTTGCCGCCTACGGCACTACAGAGCGCCCGCCCGCTGGAGACGCCAATGGCGACGCGGCAACCAAGATCGTGCAGCGCGGCGCGAATGGCGAGCGCCACACGCACCGCCCGCTCCGCGTCATTTTCGTGGGCGAGCGGCGGGAGCCCCAAGACGGCCACCAGGGTTGGCCCCTGCGCATCGGCACCCAAGCGGGTGATGCTGCCCTCGTAGCGGTAGAGCGTGCGCTGTAGGCGGTGGAGGATCGCTTGGGCCTGCGCAAGCGGCGTGTCGGCGTGGAGATCAAGCAGGCGCACAAAGAGCACCGAGATGCGCCGCTGCTCCGCCAGCCACGCGGTCTGCCCGGCATCGGTGCGCGCCAGAATTGCCTTGGGTACAAAAGCGCGCAATGGTTCAGCCATCGCGGGAACCAATGGCGGCAGCACGAGCGCTCGCAGCGCCGGGGCATCGATCAGCCCATCAAGGCGCACGCTGCCCGACGGCAGTGCCGTGCCAAAGCAGGCATCCTGCACCAAACCCCACGCCCGTGCGCTAATCACCACATCGCCCGAACGCGCCTCCGCCTCCGCCAACCCCGCCTCCTTCACCGCCTCACCAGCGATGAGTAGCTCCCAACGGCCAAAGACGCCCCCGAGTCGCATGGCGGTCACCGTACCCGCGCCCACACCGACGCGCACCTTGAGCGGCGGCGTAAGGTTATCGCCATCAAGCGAGGCCCAGACATCGGGGGCCATCATCATCTGCACTGCCAGGCCACACTGGATGGCGCGTTGCGTCAGGGTAGGCAACGCCTCAGGGCCATACCAGAGTGCCAGCAGGCCATCGCCCGCAAACTTAACGACATCGCCGCCGTGGCTCGTAACCACAGCGACGAGGTGGCCAAAATAGAGATCGAGGATGCGCGTCAACTCCTCGGCCCCCGCGAGGCTCTGGCGTGCTAAACGTTCAGTCAGCGCCGTAAAACCCGAGAGATCGGCAAAGAGCAACGCCGCCGGAAAACACTCGCACGCAGGCGCAAGGGTCGCCTGCTCATCAGCGGCCATATGGCGCAGAATGAGCGCCGGGACGTAGCTCGCAAGCTCTTCAAGCGGCGCCAGGGTCGTCATAGCGGTAGTCCCACTGCACCGGCGTGGGGCACAGCCCTACAGGTTTTGGTCACACCCAAATGGCATTACTAGCGTAGATCAAAGATACTGCAAATCAGGGGCGGCGTCAAAACTTTTGTTAGACATGGTTTCAGAAAGGGGCTTCGCGCTTTACAATCGTAGTGCCGACTTT
>RSAS01000753.1 GCA_003934145.1 Candidatus Viridilinea halotolerans
GTGACCAAAAGAGATGCTTCGCTGCGCTCAGCATGACAGTCGCGTTGTGAGCAACAGGGTGACTTTTGCTCCATTGCCAAAAAACTGCGCTGCCTGCCCCCCCTCTCCCGCTTGCGTTCATGGGCGGACAAAAAACGTGTGCGTTGCCCACAAGAACCGCATTGCAACGCCAAGAATCTCGATGCCTTCCCCCCTCTCCCGCAACGCGGGAGAGGGGGCAGGGGGTGAGGGCCATCCGTGGCTTCCCCACCACCTACTCGTGGCTCCTAGATTCAATGTTCTGTCCGCCCTTAAACCCGCTTGCGGGAGAAGGGGGCAGGGGGGTGAGGGCCGTCCAAGGCATTCCAATCGCCTAGCCACACCTACAGCAGCCCCTCACGCTTAAGCATGTCCAGTGCGGCATCAAACGCCACCACTGTCGCGGTGATCGTGGCGCTGGTGTGGGCGGCACTGACGAAGGCGCTGCGTCCGCGCATGAAATCGATGTTCATGAGTTGCATAGCCATACGCAAGGGCAGCGTGATGGCCGGATCGCCGCCCGCCTTCAGGCGGGCCAGGGGCACGTTCTGCGGCACTGCGCCCGCTTCAAGTGCAACGTTGCGATCAGCGAAGAGATGTAGGATCGAACCCTCGCCATAGACGCTGAACCCGGTGAGCTTGTGGGCGTGAATGACCTTATTGAGCTCCTGCTGCAACGCATGGCCCTGGGCGGCGGCAAGCGCCCCCGGCGCGCCGGTGGCGATCAGTTCAAGGCAGGCGACCCCGGCGGCAGCGGCGAGCGGGTTGGCGTTGTAGGTACCCTGGTGGCGGATGCGGCCTTGTGCGCCCGCGTCGGCCTCACCCAAAGCCAAACGGCGCATAATCGGTTCGCGCCCGGCCACGGCCCCGCCGGCGAGTCCACCCGCGACAATCTTCGCCAGGCATGTCAGGTCACCCGCGACTCCGGCCAAAGCTTGGGCGCCACCGGGGCTGACGCGAAAGCCAGTCACAATCTCGTCGCAAAGCAGCAGCACTTCGCGCTCGGCGGTAAGGCGGCGCACCTCGCGCAAGAACGTGAGCGGCAGCGGGACGGTGCCGTAGCTCGCCCCGGTAGGTTCGAGCATAACCGCCGCAATATCGTTACGTTGGGCGAGGGTTGCCGCGACCTGATCGAGATCGGGGGGCAGCGTGAGCAGGTTGGAGCGTTGTTCGCTGGTGATCCCGGCCCCGGGATCGGTGGGATCAGCCCCGGGCGCGGCCCCATCGTGCCAGCCGTGAAAATGGCCTTGGAAGCGCACAATCACCGGACGCTGAGTGAACGCACGGGCGAGACGCATTGCCAGCATCGTCGCCTCAGTGCCCGAAGAGGTGAAACGCACCCGTTCGGCCCCAGGGACAAGTTGTTGCACCAAGGCGGCCCAACGTAGTGCCAGGGCGTGTTCGCCGCCCGCGTGGGTACCAAGATCGAGTTGCTGGCGCACCGCCTGAATGAGCGCCGGATGACCGTGGCCCAACAAAAGCGCCCCGTGGCCACACCAATAATCAATCAGCCGATTTTCATCAGCATCATACTTAAAGGCACCCGCAGCCCGTTCAATAAAGAGGGGAAAAGGCACGGCGCTACGGCCATCGTGGGTTACGCCGCCGGGGAAACAGTGTTGGGCTTGCGCCGCAAGTTGCGCCGAGCGGGCAAAACGGGCACGGTAGGTCGCCTCGAGACTCATGAATTCCCTGTTTTTTGTGTCGTGTTGGCGGCGCAGCCGCCAGCACGCAACCAACTACATCCCATAATCAAGACGACGAATCAGCGCCGTCGGTAGATTGTGTTCAACCATCTGGCGCTGGGTGCGCTCAATATCATACTCGACACGCATGAAGGTGAGCGTTGCCGCATCGGTATCAAGCAGCGCATAAGCCGCACGCTTGTCTTGGTCGCGCGGCTGACCAACGCTCCCCGGATTGATAAAGAAGCGGCAGGAACCACTTAGATCAACGACATTGTCGCGGGGCGGCTGGTGGTGCATATCGGGCAAAAAGCGCTCCACCCGATCGTAGGGGTTACGCTGACGAAAACCCAATTGCACATGCGAATGGCCAATGAAACAGATGGTATGGCTGAAGAGCTCAAAATTGGCCTGGGCCGCCTCTACCGAGAGCAGATATTCCCAAACCGGCTCGCGGGGGCTGCCGTGGGCCAGCATGTAGCGGGCATCCACATCAGTTCGCGGCGCTAGGTTCGCTAGCCAAGCGTGGTTCGCCGGGGTCAACTGTTCGCCATTCCAGAGATTCGCATTGCGTGCATCAGGATTGAAGTCACGCAGATCAATCTGACCAAGACACGCCAAATCATGATTGCCAGAGATGGCAACATTGGCGTGGTGGCGCATCAAATCTACGCACTCATTAGGGCATGGACCATAGCCAATAGTATCGCCCAGACACCAGAGTTGATCAAAGCTGCCCGCATCAAGCAAGACAGCCTCCAGGGCAGCCAAGTTGGAGTGGATATCGGAGACGAGCAAAATACGCATAGCTATTCCGCTTCATTGACGGCACCCGCGCCAACGGACTATAATGGCGCGCGGTTGCGTCGTTGCTAGAGCAAGCACTACAACTATGGTTGAGCCAACAGGACATTGTCCATACCTGGGTCTGAAGCAGAATCAAGCGATCCGCTTCGCCTCGCCGACGACGGAACATCGCTGCTACGCGGCCGGACAGGCGCAGGAAATTCCGCTCACCCCGGCGGACTATCAGCGTAGCTATTGTCTTGCGCCCAACCATACTAACTGCCCATTATACACGGGCTCACAACTCCCTTCAACGCCAATAACGCCCTCAATGCCCCAACTTGAGGCAATGCGTAGCGCGACTGGGCTGCGCGGCTGGCTGGCGGGGCTACCCCGCAGCGACCGGATGCTCTACCTCGGTATTGTGTTGTTGTTGGGGATCATTCTGGTGGTCTATGCACTGGCCAGTGTGGGCCTGCTGCGCAACAGTAACTTTTTCGGTGGCACCGCTGCGACGCCCGTGCCCCCCTTGAGCAGCAGTGCAACACCACAGCCTTTGCCGCCAAGCGCAACCGCCACCGAACGCATTGAAGCCACGGCTACCGCGACGACCGAAGCGACACCGAGCGCTAGCCCAACCAGTAGCCCAACCAGTTCGCCCACCGCAGAGCCGATTCCGGATACAGCCACGCCCCTGCCGCCGCCGCCGCCGCCGCCACCACCCACCAATACCCCTGCCGATCTCGTACCCATCCCAACCATCGAGCCTTCGGTAACGCCAGAGCCGAGTACGCCCACCGACGCTCCAACGGAGCCAAGCGAAATACCATTCACACCCACCGCCGTGCCAATAGAGCCCACCGCCGCGCCGACAGAGCCCACCGCCGTGCCAATAGAGCCCACCGCCGCGCCGACAGAGCCCACCGCCGCGCCGACAGAGCCCACCGCC
>RSAS01000223.1 GCA_003934145.1 Candidatus Viridilinea halotolerans
CGACGAAAAACGCTTTACAAGCGAGTCAAGCCAAGAAGGATTCAGAACGCAGAAAACAGGATTCAGGAAGCAGAAAACAGGACGTTTGTGCGAGCGCGAGGAACGACCACCACCCGAAACCCAGGGTTGTCGTACCCGTAGCTGGGAGGGACCCAGCTGCGCGCCCCGCAGCGAACAATTGTACTATTTCCGTAGTATGCGCCTCCACGATAGGGTACAGCGTAATCATCGTCTGTAAAGTCTTTTACCAACGCAGCCGCCCCCTCAGGGTATGCCTTAGAGCTACTGCTCGCCCACTCCCAGACATTGCCAGCGAGATCAAGTGCTCCACAAGCGGCCATGCCCGCCGGGCAGAGGCCCACGGGGGCTGGGGCACCAAGTTGCCAAGCATCATAGACCGCGTACTCCAGGGTGGGTGCCTCATCTCCCCAAGGGTATGCCCGACGCGCTCCCGGCCCGGCATACGCGGCGGCTGCTTCCCACTCCGCCTCACTCGGCAGGCACAGGGTGTGGTCAGGGGGCAAGCTATCGGCTAATTGGCTACTCAGCTACGCGCAAAAGGCGCTTGCTTCGTACCAGGACACATGCAACACCGGCTGGTTTGCTGCGCTGAGGGGTGGATTACCCCACTCATATGGCGCAATACGCTCGCCACGCCAATACAGTCCGTTGGCCGTCCAGTAGCCATCGTCGCGGTAGCCCTCGGCCACGAAGCGGGCGAATTGGGCGACCGTGATCGGCAGGCGGGCGATCCAGAAGGCGGGCAGGGTGAGATCGACTGCTGCCTTCTTCCCTTCCCAGCCCCCGATGCGGTAGGTTCCAGCAGGAATGTAGCAGAAGTAGCCTTCGGGAGTGCCGAAGCGCTGATTGCGCCGTGCCAGTTCGCGTTGCCACTCCTTCAGCGTGACTGGAAGCCATGGGTATGTCAACGTACTGTAGTGCGATCCAGCATCAATGCGACGCTCATGGGGCAAGTTCGTATCTCGGTACATGCGCTCAAGAGCGTTGGTCACCTCAGCTTGGAGCTCAGGTGCGAGGGCTTGATCACTCGCTATCGCTAGTTGGGCTGCTCGCAGAGGATCGTCCAGAAAGGTGCGAATAAGTGTACTGGCTAGGCTTCCTTCTCCGTCAAGGCCCGCCAACAGCAGTAGCGTCTCCTCCCATCCGGTGCGTACACCAGGACGGGCGTATTGGCGCAGGCGTAGGGTTTGTACCACTCCTCCGACGAGCGGCCATGCTCCCTGCTGTGTCGCCGCTTGCAACTTCGCCCGCAGCTCTACCGCTGCAAAATACTCCTGCACCAGTTGGTGGCTGAAGCGGAGTTGTGCCCCATCGCCGAGCAACTCAATGAGGTCGGCGGCTTGAGCCTGCCGCAGTAACTCAGTGAGATCAATTGCTCTTCCAACAGGTAGATACCACGTTGCCCATGACAACGACACACTCGTGCCACGCCCGCTGCTCTCCGTGATGGCATAGGCGAGGCGGGCCAGCGCACGCTCTTGCACCTCAGCGGCGATCCAGCCTTCGGGACGGCGCTCTTGCTCCCACTTCCAGCGGTGGCTCACAAAGCGTTTCAGCAGTTGGCCCCGGTTGCGCGGTAGCTCGCTTGTTGCATCATACACTTCGCAGAGCATCGTCAGCAGCAGCGGCGTGCGGGCCAGTTCGGCCAAGGCGGCATGTGCTGGCTCAGTCAGTGCTTTCAGCAGAGCCTTACCGCGCTCCGCGCCCAGCAATCCCACCACCATCTGCTGAATAGTGTCGCTATCCAGCCCCTCAATGCGCACACGCTGCACCGGGTAGGGGTCGCCGTCAGATGCCTCCAGGAGGAGTGCGTGGTCGTCAGCGCGGCAGGTGGTCACGCTGGTGTTGCGTGGCCCTCCGATGCAGCCAGGATGGGCGCGTCGAAAGGCATCTAGCTCTTGGGCAACGGTGGCAAAACGGCTGCGCGCCACTTCGTTCAAGCCATCCCAGAGCAGAATCAGGTTCCCCTCGCTCAACAACTCATCAAGCAATCCGGCGAGAGCGCGATGGCCTTCAAGCGGAAAGCGCAGGCCATTGGCGTCTACAAAGACCGCACTGGCGAGATCGGCATGGAGCAGATCGCGGAGCGACTGGCCAGGCTGTAAGCCACCCAAACGCACAAAGACCGGCAGCCGCGCATTGGCATCCTCCAGCCCGGATTCCGCGCTATCGAGCGCCAGCCGCCAGAGGGCGGTGGTTTTGCCGCCGCCCGGTGGCCCCAGCAGCAACATATGGTCGTAGCAGGCCAGCCCGTCGCGCAGGTCGGTGAAGGTGTGCTGCCTGAGTGCGCTCTCGCCACCTGCGGGCTGCTCATCCGTACGTTGCGCCTGACGCCATGTGCTGAAAAAGAGCTCCTCGCGCTCATAGTGGGGCGCAGCCCCGCTACGGGTTGCCACGGGGAGCGCCACGAGGGGCAACGTGGCGTAGCGCCGCCGCCACTGGGCATAACGCAGCTCAACCTCGCTCCGGTAGGCGCGGAGCAATGCCACATGCATGGCAGGATCACGCGGGGCCGCCTCGCCCGTATAGGTAATCAACTGGAAGATGGTGATCTTGTCGCCGCGAAACGCATCACCGATGTGGACATCCTTGAACTGATTGAACGCACCGAGGCTTGTCCCACCCTGCTGCTGGGATTGGTTTATGTGGCGCGACGGATCGGATTGGTTCATGGGTGTGAGGGTACTGGCTATCAGGTGTACGAATACTGATGGCTTACGTTAAGGAAATTAAGATCGAAGAACTCCACGCACTCTGCTCCTACTACACCCAACACCTAGGCCGAGTTGTCGGCGTCAATGAAATTCTGGAGTTTGTCCCGAATAACAAAGCGGCGTCCGATCTGGCTTGGGCTTAAGAAACCCCAGATACGGACGCCGCCTTGTTTGTGGTAGCACTGCACAAGTTTGCAAAACCCAGCGCTATCACACGCCACTGAGCTCTCTTAACGAAAGCTCATCTATCGCCAATGCACAATACCTGGATAGGCGAGTCTGCAAGGTTGCAGCCAAGCGACTTACCTAGACCCACGAACGTACAGCTTTCCTAGAGCTCGTACATGCATGGGCGTGTCAACTCAGGCACAGCACATTAACAACCATCGCCTCAAGACACGAACTACACCCCTAGAGGCCCGGCCATGACTCGCCGAGAATAGGGCGTGGTTCTGCCCCTCCGCGACACAACTCCCATTGGGGTCATCTCCCAGTTGTCGCGGCGAGTTCTACAGACCAATTCGTTGGAAACGTACCATCGCTTTTGGTGGGGACGGCGGGAGTTGAACCCGCACGCCTTGCGGCACATGATCCTAAGTCATGCGCGTCTGCCAATTCCGCCACGTCCCCCAACTCCACGCGAGTATAGCACGTTGTCGCGCCCCTGACAAGCCTGAAAAGGGTGACAGACCTC
>RSAS01000913.1:0-3708 GCA_003934145.1 Candidatus Viridilinea halotolerans
GCTCCCCGTTTGATTCTGGTTTCGGTTCTGATTCTTTATCTGACTGACTATAGCACTGCCTTTCGTACTCGGTTCGTACGTGTTCTTCTTTGGAGCGGAGAGAGCGTCCTGCCGCCAGACACAAAACGGCGGTATTGTTACGGCGGTACTGAGTACACCCTGGGCTCATAATCCGGGGATCGCGGGTTTGATTCCCGTCGCCGTTCCCAATACACCCGTATCAAATTGGCCGCGCCTGTGGCGGTGACACCTCGGAAGAGACGAGGGCCGACGCGGGCGCGGCTGAGCCGCCCGACCTTCCAACCGTTGGAAGGGTTCCAATGACCGACGATCCGCACGGCGGATTGAAACGCAACCAAGGATGTTTGCACGCAAACAACCCCTTCCTGCTTCGGTAGGGAGGGGTTGTTTGCGGGAGCGGGAGCGGGCGCTACGCTCGGCGAGATTGTCCATACTGAGCAGCGGGAAAAGCGCGATGGTGAGTGGTTCTGGTGATGACAACCAACAAGTAAGGAAACCGACAAGTCAACTGCCTACAATTCATCCTGTTGGCATCCCAGGAGATGCGGTACACCCACTCCTTGCAACCCGCTCACAAGCAAGAACGGTATTTGCGAGCGATGCAGTAATCATTCACTACCGCCAGCATGCGGGGCAGTTTGACGTGAAGCGTGCTGAAGCAATGCTGGCCGATGTTATTCACGATCCGTGGGCAGTGTATCAGGGAAAGAAAGCGTCAACGCTGATCTTTGTTGCCGAGTTTGATACAGATCATTATCTTATCGTCCCTATTAAGACGCTTGCCAATGAGCTTTGGCTAGAGACCCTGTACATAGAATCGCGGAGAAGGTTTTTGAAGCGGCGTTGGACGCAACAAGGGTTGTTGTACCGACGATAAGCAAAAGAAAAAGCACCCGGCCGGACAGGCTCTCCGGCATCAATCCCTTGCGGGTACATGGTGCCTGATTCTCCACCTCGGGTGCTACAGCTTCAGTATACCACCCTGTTTGCCCGCAAACAACCCCTTCCTACTTCGGCAGGAAAGGGGCTGTTTCATTTTGACGCCTGTGCTATAGCGCAGCCTAGGCATGAGTTGAGAGGATAACGATGGATATTCGCATTGCATTAGAACAGCTTGCCCGCGAGGGGCGCTACGCGCAGTTGGCAGTCAATCCTGCGGCGCAGTTTGGCCGCCCGGCGCGCCGCTACCTGGGGGCAACGCTGTTGCCTGAGCAGACCGTGCCGGAGAATGCCTACCGCAAGAACGATCAACCCTTCAGAATGCTCTTTGCCCCTGGCGAACTCAAACTGTCGGGTAGCTAGATCCGACGAAACAGCCCCACGATCCGTGATGGATCGCGGGGCTGGCGTCTAACAAAAAAACGCCTCCGCCGAACAGGATCGACGGGGGCGTTGTGCGACGAGCGGGCGTGGGCGCGAACTGTGGGGTTACGGTCGCGGCACGCCCAGGTCGTCACAGATGCGCCGTGCGGCGAGGTCTTTAATCTCGGTGTGACGCGGTACGGCGGCGACGCGATTGGTGGCAAGGTTGCGGTAGAGGCTATGCTTACTCCCTTCGCGGTAGAGTTCGCAGCCGTGAGCGGGGAGGTGGCGTACAAGGTCGGTTCGTTTCATGCCGCAAGTACGAAGGGTTCGCGCACCACCGCACGCCCCTGCGCCTCCTGCGCGGCCAACTCGCGTCGCGCCTCAATGACCAGCGTCAGTGCGTCCTGTAGATTGTCGCGGGCCTCGTCAAGGGTTGCGCCTTGGGTGATCGCCCCAGGAACCTCTTCAATCCAGGCGACATACCAGCCATCATCGGTCTGCTCGAAGACTGCGGTGAGCTGCATATCGTTTTCCTTTGCGTGCAAACAGACCAACTCCTCGAACCTCACCCTCGGCGGGATGGGCCGACCGGCGAGGGGGGGAGAGCGGGCGGCTTGGCTTCCTCGAGGGCTTGCTCAAGTAGGGGGAGAACGGCCTGCCAGCGCCGCCCGCGTGGGCCACAAAGAGCAGTTCCATCCACGGGCTGTAGTATCCTACCATGCTTTGTCCAGCCACTTCAAGGAGCAGGTGCGTAGCCCACGGATGAGCGATGGGCCAGATGTAGCACCGCTCGCTGCCGGACAGGGGGAAATGTGGGGGAACCTGGTTCCCCCGCACCCCCTACCTACACATTTTGGTCACACCCCCCGTGTACGCAGCCCCAGGATCACCAAAAGCATGATGGTCTCGATGAGTGAACTGATGACGTGGGCCACCGGGATGGCTTGGGGGCCGAGCGGTTCGATTAGGATGGTGAGTAGGATGATGCGTAGCGCGAGTTGCACCATGTTGGCTGCCATGGCGCTGAGCGTATCGTAGCGGGCGACGAGGGCGCGGGCTGCGACTTCGGTGAGGACGTAGGCGGGTAGGCCGATGGCGTAGAGGGTGAAGAGTTGCATGGTGAGGGCGACGGCGGCGCTGTCGAAGGCACCACGCTCGAAGAGCAGTTGGATGAGGGGCCGCCCAAGGCCAATCAGCAGCAGCATCGTCAGGATGGCAGTGCCACTCACCACGAGCAGCATGCGCCTGATGGTGCGCCGCATGGCTGCGAGGTCGCCGCGGTTGCTCAGATCGGCGAGGCGCGGCAATGCGGCTTGGCCGACGGCCACCCCCAGCAGGCGCACCGGCAGGCCAATCAGTAGCCACGCATTGGCCAGTGCCCCCACCGCTGCCGTCTGCTTGGTGAGGCTGACAAAGGCGGTGTCCACAATTGCGCCGCTCGAATTGCTTACGCCGCCGAGGGCGTTGGGCCAGAGCAAGCGCCCAACCAGCCGGAGGTCGCGGTCTTGCGGCTGCCAGAGCAGTTGCGGGCGGTAGTTGCGCTGGCGTAGGCCGGGAACGAGTACGGCAATTTGTACGATTGTATCAACAACAAGGCCCACCGCCGGGCCGTAGATGCCCACTTCGGGCACCAGATAGGCTATGCCTACCCCGGCGATCACTGTTACATTACGTAAACCAATCGCTAATGCAGGAAGCAACACCTGATTGCGACTCATCAGTACAGCGATAAGGCCCGCCTCGGCAACGAGCAGCAGCACATCGAGCAGCATAATGCGTGCGAGGTTGCTGGTGAGATCCTGAAGAGATGGCTCAAAACCGGGAGCCAAAAGGAGGTCAACAAACCACGGCATAGCCAGCGCGACCCCGAGCGTGAAGGGGGCCACGACGACCATGAGCAGGGTCAAGGTGCGATTGACCAGCCGTTGGGCAGCGGGTTCGCCATCGCGGGTGGCCACACGAATGAGCACCGGCAGCAGGGCGTTGGTGAGCGTACCGCCCGCGATGAGTATAGCGATGGTATCGGGTAGGCGCACGGCAGCATAGTAGGCTGCCGCTTCCGGCCCCAGGCCAAAGCGCGCATTGAGCAATACTTGGCGCACGACCCCCAGCGTAGCCGAGAAGAGGAAGCTGAACATGTAGAGCGCCGCCGCATCTTGGACGTGCAGCTCTACAGTCGGCCACGCCCGTAACGGTGTGCGGCGCAGGCGTTGAAAAAGGCTAAAAAGGGTGAGGAGTGGCACAGGAAGAACAGGGGAACAGAGAACAGCAAAACAGAGCGTAACAAAAAGAGCGGAGGGGCACGGTATTGCCGTGCCCCTCCGCAAGAGGGTTTGGGAGGGCGAAGCCCTCCCAAGAAAGCCTACTCACCGGCAGCGGAGG
>RSAS01000913.1:3808-12325 GCA_003934145.1 Candidatus Viridilinea halotolerans
ACCGGCAGCGGAGGGTTTGGGAGGGCGAAGCCCTCCCAACACAACGCACCCACCGACAAGTGAGCGTCAGCGAACTTGCCGGATGAACCACCTAGAACAACAACCCACCATCCACCGAAAGCGTCACGCCAGTGATGAAACTGGCCTCTTCGGAGGCGAGGAAGAGGTAGGCGTTGGCAATGTCCTCGGGGAGGCCAAGGCGGCGCAGGGGGGTGCGCTCACGGACGCTGTCGAGTACCTTATCGGGCACGGTCGAGATCATCTCGGTGGAGGTGAAGCCGGGGGCAACCGCGTTGACGCGGATGTTATTCGGCCCCAACTCGCGGGCCCACGTCTTGGTCATACCAATCACACCGGCCTTCGCGGCGACATAGTTGGTCTGGCCGAAGTTGCCATAGAGAGCAACGAGCGACGCGGTGTTGACAATCGCACCGCCGCCACGGGCGATCATGCTGGGGGTGGCGGCCTTCGCGCAGAGCCAGACACCCTTGAGGTTGACGCTAATGACCGAGTCGAACTGCTCTTCGCTCATCTTCTGCATGCGGGAGTCGCGGGTGATGCCCGCATTGTTGACCAGGATATCGATCCCGCCGGCCCAATTGGTAAGCGCCTGGAAACCAGCTTCGACCGAGTCGGAGCGGCTCACATCAAGGTGAATAGGCTTCGCACGGCCACCGGCCTGCTCAATCTCGGTAGCAGCAGCCTGGGCAGCGGCCATGTTAATATCGGCAACGGCTACCAGGGCACCCTCGCGGGCAAACGTCAACGCGGTAAGCTTCCCAATACCCTGACCAGCACCGGTTACCAGGGCGACTTTGTCTTTCAGACGCATACGATCTCCTCTTCGTTAAGGAACCTCTGAGACTACGGGACGACTCGGTCGCGGGGGGTGAGCCCCATGCGCGCCTTGCGGCGGGGGTGCGGGGGAGGCTTCGCCTCCCCCGCGTATCTTTATCTGTTGCGAGTTGGCGGCGCAGCCGCCAACGCGCAACAAAAAAAGCGATATTTGAAACGTGCCCAACAGAAAGCGAAGGGGCGCAAACCTACGGGCCGCGCCGCTTCGCCTTACTGAGAACAGCTTACTTAGCCTCGCTCCGTTTGGCCAACCAGCTATCAATCTGGGGCCAGGTGCGCTTGCTGGCACCGCTACCGACCATCAACCCGATATGGCCGCCGCGCATCTCCAGCAGGAGCTTATCGGACGAACCGATTTTGTCCATGGCCGTGGTGGACTGGCAGTTGGGGACGATATGATCCTTATCGGCGATGACGTTGAGGACGCTGGCCTTGATATTCTTCATATCAACGGGGCGGCCCTCCATCATCAACTTGCCTTCCATAAAGCGGTTCTCGCGGAAGAACTCGACGACCCATTGGCGAAACGCGCCACCCGGGAAGTCTACGCCATCGGTGACCCAGGTATTCATTGCCAGCCACGAGTCCACGACGGCTTTATTGTCGAGATTATCCCAGAGTTTGAGATAATTCATAACAAAATTCTCGACCGGCTTAAGCATTTTTGCGCCGTAGTCAATCATTGCGCCGGGGACATTGCCGTACTGGCGTACCAGTTCATCAATGTTGTAGAACTCGGTATTGAGCCACTTATTATAGGGCCCCGCCTCTTTATCGGCGAAGTCGAGCGGTGCAGTCAGCAGAACAAGGTTACGCAAGCCATCATCGGGGCGCATGGCGGCGTAGATGGTGGTAACCGTAGCCCCAATACACCAACCGCACATGCTGAACTCACGCGAACCGGAGTGGCGCTGCACGGCGCGCACGGCGCGGGAGAGGAACTTGAGCGAGAAGTCCTCAAAGTCATAGTCCTTATCCTCAATTCCGGGGCGGCCCCAGTCGAGCATATAGACATCATAGCCCTGGCGCACCATGTATTCGACAAAACTATTGCCGGGGCGCAGATCAAAAATATCAGGGCGGTTGATCAAAGCGAAAACGAGCAGCAGGGGGATGCCCTTGCGCTGCTCCGGGGGCGTCTGCGGATAGAAATGAAAAAGCCGCATCTTATTCAAGGCCCAGATTTGCTCTTTGGGCGTCTGCCCGATGCGGACATTCATACGACTAGCTGCGAAATTTGCCAGCGTTTCGGTACTTTTGCCCATCCGCTGCAACTCTTCATAGAGTTTCTGATTCATTGCCTCCACGTCCAACGGCGTGGCGCTCGGAGTAGTCATGTGCGGCTCCCTTTACGTGCCTGTGCGAATAAACTGGTTCGTCTCTGCGCAAGCGGGGCGACGGCCCGCCCACATCATCCCGCCGCCACGCGGTGCGCGGCGGCCTTGGCCCGACCGAACGTTACTCAGCCGTTTTGCGGCTGCGGCGCGACGAGGCCGGCTTCGATTCACTCGAAGCGTCCTCGGATGCCTCTTCTTCAGGCGGCGCGGACGGCGCAGGTGCTGCTGCGAGGCTGCGCAGCGCGTCAAGCACTTCATCAAGTTGGGCCTGCATGTCGTCGAGACGCATTTCGATATTGGTGAGACGGGTAGCGAGGCTGACGATTTCGCCGCGTGAGGGCATGTTCATCGTGCTCAGGTAGGTCTCCATGTTTTTGTTGACCATATCCTGAACCGGCGCTGAAGCGGCCAGCAGCGTATC
This sequence comes from Candidatus Viridilinea halotolerans, assembly GCA_003934145.1. Lineage (GTDB taxonomy): Bacteria > Chloroflexota > Chloroflexia > Chloroflexales > Chloroflexaceae > Viridilinea > Viridilinea halotolerans. The sequence goes on from RSAS01000913.1 coordinate 6,422, forward strand.
GAGCTGCATGCCGATGGCTTTGGCAAAGACCTCGGTATTGACTAACGAAGTCATCCCTTTGGCCCAAGCGTCGAGATTGGCGTCGCGGATGGAGCGCCAGTTGCCAAACGGGTCGTTCGGGTCGAACCCGCCGGTCGTGTTCTGGCTCATATGTTACTCTCCTTATGGCGTCGTGCGGTAAACACGCGATCCCAGCCTTGTGATATGCAAGTAGGGTACTCAGTTTAGTTACGTTTGGGTTACATAGCATTATACCATTTGTTGAGCAGCAAAGCGGGCAATGGCATCCCTAGCCAACGGCCATGCGGGATCGAGCATGAGATCGTGGGTAGCTTCAGGCACCACCACCAGTTCGGTTCCATAGATGGCGGCGGTCTCTTGCTGACATTCCAGATCAAAAATGGCGTCACGCTCGGCGGCAATGACGAGGATGGGGGTGCGATTCTGGGCCGGACGGGGGCGCAGAATCATGCTGCTCAGACTCACAAGAGGCGGTTCAGCGACGAGGCGGATGCGGTGGCGTTCCAGTTCGGCTAGGCTCATGGTGGGGCGAAAAAAGGCTTGGCGAACGATGTCGGGATCACGGCGCAAGAGGGCGCGAATGTCAACCATGGGCACACCGCGCATCCCGCGATCAATGAAGTAGGCATTGATCGCCACCGGCGAGCTACAGAGCAGCACTGCGCCACTGAGCGGCGGACGCGGGCCAACCGCCCCGGTGATGAGCAACTGGGTTACATAGCCACCCGAGCTGTGGCCCACCACGATGGGTTTGCCACCAACGTCAGCGATGGCGTTACGCAATACGCGGGCATAATTGAGGACGGTGGCGTAGCGATGGTTGGGCGGAGCGGGGCTATTCCCGTGGCCGGGCAAGCTGATCGCGTGGACTTCAAAGCCTTGGGCGACCAAATCGGGCAGCGCCTGCTCCCAGGCCCAAGCGCCGTGCCAAGCGCCATGGAGCAGCAGCAGCGGCTGGGAGAAGCGGCGCTGGGTGGGTGCGAGGGTAAGGTGTTCAATATGCATAAGAATCCTTAACAACTCCTCCGGCGGGGGTGCGAGGGAGGCTCGCCTCCCCCACCAATCTTCTTTTGTTCCTTTTTGGCGGCGAAGCCGCGAGAAAGGAACAAGATGCGGGTTCAGGGCGCAGCCCCTAGCTCCAGTTGCGCCAGCCAGGCATGCAGATCATCCAGGGAAGCGAAACCGAGCAGCGCTTCACTCAAGGCCAAGATCTGCGCCGCATCAAGAGCGTTGATCTTGGCTTGCACTACTGCAGGTAGCGAGCCACAGCGGAGAGAGAGGATGTGCAGGAGAAGTTCTTTTTTGCCTATGTCGATACCCTTTTTCTTACCCTTCCGCATACCCTCCTTTTTGCCCTTTCGCATGCCCTTCAATTCCCACTCATTCATGAATTCCATCATGCTCTCCTTCGGTGCGGGTTGCCATGTTGCGATTTCGGCCTGAAAGCGCTCCGCCTCTGGCCCGTTCAACGGCAGGTAGATGCTCACAAAGGTGGCGAGCATGTGCTGCTGCGCGGGGGCGAGGGGCATGCCGGCGAGTTGGCGGAAGCATGCCGCTTTGACCAACCAGCGCTCTTTGGGGGCCATACGCATACACGCCATCAGCGCCGTAGCGAGCGGATTGGGATGATCCAGGTAGTCGCGCCATGCCAACTGATTCAATTGTATCACTTGATACTGGAAGTCGAGGACACGGCGCCGCCCCACCGCCATCTGGTGGCTGGTTGCCGCAGTGCGCCGGGGTGAGCGATAGGAGCAGAGCGCAAGCGGGGCGATCAAGGTGTTGTAGCGATCATAGAAGCGGGCGAAATAACGAAACATGCGCCGATCCAGCACGTCATCATGCTGCGCTTGATGCTCCAAATGAATCAAGATGGTAGTGGCCGCGCCGCGCAGTTGGGCTTGGATCAACAGATCGGCGGTGCGCCGGTCGGGATCGAGCAGATCTACAAACGAATCGGTTTGCAGCAGAATGAAAGCGCTGGGATCGAGCAAAGTAAGCAGATCGGGCGCAAAGAGTTCAAAGAATTCAACCAGAAAACTGCTAAGCAGTTGCTTAAAAATACCGTCGTGGTCAAGGGCCATGGTGACTCCTCGCTCTTGCGCTGTGTTGGCAGCGCAGGGCTTGCCGCGTTCACCATGTATACCGCTAAAAGGGGCAAAAAGTTACGGTATGGGTTGTGAGGATGCAACAGAGCGTTGTGGTTTGCAACTGTTGATCGCTTTCTGGTGAGTAGTAGGTACCGAACAACCTGCTAGGTGCGCACCGTGCGGATGCTTGTCGTGCTGAAAGGATTCCCACGACGCACACCTGGCAGGTCTAAGCCGCTCGTGAGACCTAGCAGGTGGGGCGCGGTGGGCTATTTGGCGTACCACAAGCGGCTGCACGCGCCCCACCTGCCAGGTCATTGGCGCTATCTGAAAGCGCGCCGCCCCCCCCTCACGCCTCACGCCTCTTCCGGCAGGCCCATGTGGCGGCGGCGTTCGGCGGCGAGGCGGCGCTTTGCGCTGATCATTTCGCCGGTGACGTAGACGCCGAAGGAGCGCAGGCCAGCCAGTTGAAGGCCGTGTTTGTGCCAGAGGCGGTACATCTCTTTGACGCGTTCGATTTCGATGTTGCGCCCCAGGGTGTAGTCTTCAAATTTGCCCTCCATGGCGAGCAGCGCCGTTTCGGCGAGGCAGGCGTAGGCGGTGCCGGGGGGCATGTCGATGTCTACGCCGAAGTCGGGTGCGCCGGGGAGGACGATTTCGCCGCTTTCGACGATGAGCACGTCGGGGCGGCGGGCGGCGTCTTGGGGCTTGACGTCGGGCGGGCGGGCGACGTCGCAGATGACGGCGCCGGGTTTGAGTTTGTCTACGTTGACGACGTTGCCGCTGAGTGAACTGGTGGTGGTGATGATCAGGTCGGCGTCGCCGATGTAGGCGTCGGGGTGGGTGGCGGCGGTGATGCGTGCGCCGGGGGTTTCGGCTTCGATCTGCTGTTTGAGCGCCAGCAGCCGTTCGGGGCGCGGCGCGATCAGGATGACGTCGCCGACGGCTTGGGCTAAGAGGCGTGCGCAGACGGCGCCGATCGAGCCGGTGGCCCCGATGACGACGGCACGCACCTTGGTGGGCCGTCCGCCCTTCATGAGCGTAACGGCTTGTTTGGCCGCTTCGAGTGTGGCGGCGACGGTGAGCGAGTTGCCGGAGGTGATGCCAATGGCGGCTTTTTGGGCGACGGTGAGGCCGGCGTCGCCGACGACGGAGGTGAAGGCGCCAAGGCCCATGAGTTGTGCGCCCATGCGTTCGGCCATGCGTGCGGCGCGAATGAGGCGGCGGTAGGTGAAACTGGGTTCGCGGCGCATCATTTCGCGCGGCGTGGCGCCCAACGTCAGCAGAATACCTTCGCTCTCTTCGCCGGTGGCGGTGGAGCGGATGCCGCGAATCTTGGAAACGTAGAGGGGCGGCATGTAGGCGGCGGCCCGTTCGACGAGGCGTGCGGGGAGGTGGCGTGTCCAGCGGAAGCGCGGGTCGTTGGCGACGAGGCTGATGCGCAGGGGGTGAACGACGAAGGCGAATTTGGGGCGCGGGCGCGGGTTGAGTTGCTGGATGGTTGGCCCCCAAGCGGCGGCGGTGATGAAATCGAGCACTTCGGCTTCACCGGGTTGGCTACGCGCCTCTTGGATCGCGGTGACGAGCGCCTCGAGCACGTCGGCGGCCATGAAGGGGCGCTCAGGGCTGAGTGGGGGCGTCATGGTGACCAGGGTGGTGACGCCGCGCTGGCGCAGATCTTCGATTTCGGCGGGGGTGGGGTCGTCGGTGATAATGCTTTTGCCGCTGAGATCCTGGGGGGCGAAGCGGCGGATGAAGGCGAAATCGCCGGCGATGACGTTGGCCCACTGGAAGAGCGACGTGAGGCGCGAATCATGGCCCTCTTGGCCGAGCGCAACGGGATGGAGTAGGCGGTAGGGCAGGAGGGCGGTGATGGGCAGCGTGGTGGCGGCGTAGAGTTCGAGTTGGGCGAGGGTGCGTGGCAAAGGGAGGTTGGGCAACCCGAGGTGAATAAGGGGATCGGCAAAGCGCAACTCCGCATCGTGCTGTGCAATGGCTGCCGCGAGTTGGTAGCGTTCAATGCCACTGGTGAGCAGCACGCGCTGGTAGCGGAAGAGGCTAGGCAGTTGGCGGGCGGCTTGGGCGATGGCCCAGCGTTCGAGGGTAGCCTTGATCACCGCGCCATCCACGACCGGGGTGCGCGTGGCTTGGGCGGCGATCTGAATGGCTTGGCGGTGGGGGTAGCGCGCCTGGCCGACGCGAAAGACCGGCGTCAGGCCACCCAGCCCAATCGCGTCGGCGTGGCCATCGAAGGAGCGCAGCAGTTCAGCGGCGCGAGCCACGCTCCCATTGGCACCAATGCGGTCTACGGCGACGTTGCGGCCAAGCACGGTGGTGGTCACGCGGTAGTCGCGGGCTGCAGAGCCCAGACTGATGCTTACAATGCGCTTCATTGCACGTATCTCCGCTTCGCGGTAACGGTAGTTGTGGGGGATTTTCGGGGGCCGTGCCCCCGCACCCCCGAGAGGGAAGGGCGATGCTTCGGGGGCCATGCCCCCGCACCCCCGAGAGGGAAGGGCGATGCTTCGGGGGCCATGCCCCCGCACCCCCGTGGGGGAAGGGTTTTCGGGGGCAGAGCCCCCGTGAGGAAGGGCGATGCTTCGGGGGCTCCGCCCCCGAACCCCCGTGGGGGAAGGGTTTTTCGGGGGCCATGCCTCGCGTCTCGCGTCTCGCGTCCCTACCGCCAGTCTTTGGCGCGGTAGCCGAGCCAGCCGAGGGCGGCGGGGTCGTCGCGCCAGTTGGCGCGAACTTTGACCCAGAGTTCGAGATAGATTTTACGTTCGAGCATGCGCTCGATTTCGTAGCGTGCTGCGGTGCCGATCTTTTTTAACATGGCCCCGTTTGCGCCAATGATGATCGCTTTTTGCCCATCCCGTTCAACGGTGATGGTCATACGGATGAAAGTGGCCGGTTCGCGCTCTTCCCATTCGTCTACGGCGACGGCGACGGCGTGGGGAACTTCATGTTGGGTGTGGAAGAGTACTTTTTCGCGTACAAATTCGGTAGCGAGTTGTTGTTCGCTCTGGTCGGTGACACGCTCGTCGGGGTAGAGGGCTGGGCCTTCGGGTAAGCGTTCAACTATTATGTCAAGCAACGAAGTAAGGCCGAGGCGACGGCGAGCGGAAATGGCCAGTTCTTCGTCCCAGGGGCCGAGGGCGCGGTACTCTTCGAGATAGTTGCGTTCGCCGCGTGGCTTGACATCCACTTTATTGAGCACGAGGAGGCGCTGGCCACGAGCGCGTTGCACCTGTTGGGCAATGCGGCGATCCAGTTCACTCGGTGGTTGGCTGATGTCTACCATGAAGGCAATAACGTCGGCATTGGGAATGGATAATTCGGCCAGATCGACCATCATGCGCCCCAGGGCGTGGCTGGGTTGATGGATGCCGGGGGTATCCACAAAGACAATTTGGGCACCGGGGCGGCTGAGAATGCCCCGTGTCGGGACACGGGTGGTTTGGGGGCGTGGCGAGACAATGGTAACTTTTTGGCCCAAGAGGGCGTTGAGCAGGGTACTTTTGCCGACGTTGGGCTTGCCAACGAGGGCGACGAAGCCGGAACGGATGGGGGGAAGGGCTTCTTCGCCGGTCGCGGCTCCCGCATCGCGGCTCGCGTCCTCCGTCTCCCGCAGCGCATCGCCCACGCGGGATTCATAGGCGATAGGTGCTTCAAGTGAATGGTTGGGATGGATCGGATGGCCCTCACCTCCCGGCCCCACTTCGACAGGCTCTGGTTCGGCAGGCTCTGGTTCGGCAGGCTCTGGTTCGGCAGGCTCTGGTTCGGCAGGCTCTGG
>RSAS01000913.1:12425-17584 GCA_003934145.1 Candidatus Viridilinea halotolerans
TTCGGCAGGCTCACCAACCGGGCTCCGCCTCTCCCACGTTGTGAGAGAGGCGGAGAAGGCATCGCGGGGGGAGGGGTGTTCGAGCGCAACGCCATCAGGGGTTTGGCCATCGATTTCCCCATCGCGGATCACGCCTCCCGCATCCTCCGCATCCCTCACGTCCTCCGCATCGCGGATCACGCCTCCCGCATCCTCCGCATCCCTCGCGTCCTCCGCATCCTCCATCTCCGTAAAAACGACCGGGCCGTCGCCGGGGGAACTTGGTGGATCTTCAAGCGCAACCATATGGGGCGCGAGGTGAACGAGGCGTGCGGGGGTACGCAGTGCAGCAGGCAGGGCCAATTCTAGGCCGAGAACGGTGTCATCGGCATCGAGATCGAGAATGGCAGTGGCGTCAAGGGGGACACGTTCAACGGCTGGAGCAACGGCCAGCGCGATGGTCAAACGACCTGCGGCCATATCGAGGCGATCATAGTCGCCCGCGAGAGCTAGATCAAGGTTGGCGAGGGTCAGTTCATCATCAAGGGCGATCTGGCAACCCAAGATGGCCCCTTGCGCATCAAGCAGCAGTTGGGCGGGATATTCAAGGCTGGCATCCACCTGGCCAGCCTCAAGTTCAGTAAAATAGATATAGATGGTTCCCGCTTCGGGATCATGGGAAAATGCGAGCATAGAGCCTCCTGCTCACTTTCGTGGACGGCTGTCGCCCACAAAAAGCTTTTGGGGGCGCGACTGGAACCTGTGGGACTACGCCCCACGCCCTGCCGGAGGGCGGGAGGATGCGAGGGAACCGAGTTCCCTCGCGCACCCTTCCCACACGTTTTGGATGGGTGCGACTGGAACCTGTGGGGCTGCGCCCCACGCCCCGCCGGAGGGCGGGAGGATGCGAGGGAACCGAGTTCCCTCGCGCACCCTTCCCACACGTTGAGGTGGCGACAACCAGCGCAAAATCTACACGTCTCCATGCTGACCACGCCGCAGGGGGATCTGGGCGTGGAGGCGATCATTGTCATCTTCGTGGAGCAGCGAGACCTCGATCTGGTCGGCATCCACATGGGGAAGGTAGCGCGAAAGTACTTCAGCCAACTCAAGTTTCATCTGTTCAATCAACTCAGGGGTCAGCTTATAGCGATCGTCTACCAGCACCATCATGAGGCGTTTTTTGGCCGTCTCGGCGCTACGCTCGCGGCGTCCCCCAAAGAGTTCACGAAAAAAGCTCATACCAGGGTCCTTTCGCTACGAGCGACGCCGACCAAACATACCAAAGAGGCGTTCGATCATGCCGGGCTGGTCGGAGAGGTCGAGGAAGGGCACCTCTTCGCCATTGAGGCGACGACCAATATTGAGGAAAGCGCGCCCTGCCAACGAGGTCTGATCGTAAACAGCGGCCTCGCCGCGGTTGGTTGAAGTAACAATCGTCTCGTCATCAGGGACAATGCCAATAAGATCGATAGCGAGCAGTTCAAGGACATCCTCAACGGAGAGCATCTCGCCGCGGCTAACGAGGCGGGGTTTGATACGATTGACGATGAGGCGAGGGGTACCCTTTTCGGCGGCCTCGACGAGGCCGACGATGCGGTCGGCGTCGCGGACAGCAGAGACCTCGGGGGTGGTGACGATAATCACCTCATCGGCGCCAGCGATGGCATTGCGGAAGCCGCCCTCGATACCAGCGGGGCTATCAACGAGAACAAAATCGAAATCGGGGCGCAGTTGGGCGAGCAGGTCAACCATTTGTTCAGGGTTGACCGAGTCTTTATCGCGGGTTTGGGCAGCGGGAAGCAGGCAGAGTTCAGGCAGGCGTTTATCCTTAATGAGCGCCTGGCGCAGGCGGCAGCGACCTTCAACGACATCAACAATATCGTAGACGATGCGATTTTCGAGGCCCATGACGACGTCGAGATTGCGCAGGCCAATATCGGCATCAATCACGGCCACGCGCCCGCCGCGCATCGCCAGGGCCGTACCTAGATTTGCTGTTGTTGTCGTCTTGCCGACACCGCCTTTGCCGGAGGTGATAGTAATCACACGCGCCATGCTCGACTCCAGTTAGCGGGCAGATCTGCCGCGCCGCTACTTCTTAAATGCCTCCCAGGACTCGACGACAATCTGGCCCCCCGCGATGCGGGCAACTTCGGGGCGATGCGGCCCAGCCTCTTGCGGGGTCGTGGCGAACTGTTCGGCGATACGGATTTGGGTGGGGCGTAGTTCCATTGCACAGACGATAGCCTCATCGTTGCCGAGCGCACCGGCGTGGACAAAACCGCGCAAGCGCCCCCAGACGACAACGCTACCCCCGGCGATGATCTCACCGCCGGGGTTGACATCACCAACCAGGGTGATATGGCCGCTATGGCGTAGCACCTGACCTGAGCGCACAGTACGCAGCAGCAGAAGGGCTTCGGCGTCAGGGCTACTCTGGGGGGGATGTTCGGTATAGCGCGGTAGGGGGCGGGCGGTGATACCCGCCGTGCGTGCAGCATTGCGCGTCTCGCGGGCGCCGGCGCTCATTGCTTCCGCCACGACGCCGTGCTGCTGAAGCAGAAGCAAGAGTTGATCCAGAGCTTCGGGCGTCAGCACACGCTCGCCCACGTCTAATGCCAGCCGTGCCCCACTAAAGAAGGCACGGTTTTGGGTGAGCTGACGCTCAAGCTGTTCAAGCAACGAACTCAGGTCGGCGGTATCGTCGAAGCGTATGCGTAGACCGTCGCGTCCGCCCTTGATGCTGATCAGGTCGCTCATGACCTTTGTGCCTAATTAGAACGAGGTTTATTAGCAAATTATAGCATAGTGTGGTATGGAGGGGGGCAGGCGCTCTGTGCTACAATGCCTGCTAAGCTACGGATAGCGGAGTCCATCATGCCCGACATTACAACCATCCACAATGCCTTCTACAACCGCTTTGGCATCCACCCGCGCCTGATTGTAGGTGCGCCGGGGCGCGTCAACCTGATTGGGGAGCATACCGACTACAATGAGGGTTTGGTGCTGCCGGTGGCGCTGAATCGGGCAACCTTTGTGGCGGCACGTAATCGCACCGATCGCACTGTGCGGGCCTACAGTGTTGATCTTGAGGCTGAAGATCGTTTTGCGCTCGACTGGATCGAGCGCAGCAGCGAACAGCCTTGGAGCAACTATGTGCGCGGGGTGGTAAAGAGTATGCTTGCCCGCGATCTGCCCCTGCTGGGTGCCGATCTGTTGATCATGAGCGATCTGCCGCTTGGTGGTGGCTTGGCTTCTTCGGCTGCGCTGGAAGTGGCCGTCGCTTACGCCTTGCAATCACTGAATGGTTTCAATCTGCTCGGCGAAGAGTTGGCGCTGCTGGCCCAAGGGGCCGAGCAGAGCTTTGTGGGTGTGCCGTGTGGGATCATGGATCAGTTTGTGGCCGCGTTAGGGCGGGCCAACCACGCCCTCTTAATCGACTGCCGTGATCTGAGCTATCAGCCTATTCCGCTGCCGCCTGATGTGCGCATTGTCGTCTGCGATAGCGGCATCCGCCACCAGTTGGTCGCTTCGGACTACCACGAACGGCGTAGCGCGTGCCAAGCGGCATTGCGCATCCTGCGCGGTTCGTTGCCGCGCATTACGGCGCTCCGCGATGTGAGTATGGCCCAATTGAATGCACATGGTCACCTTTTGCCGCCACCGCTCTTGCAGCGCGCCCGCCATGTCGTCAGCGAGATTGCACGCACCCAAGCCGCCGCCGCTGCGCTCATACGCGCCGACGTGGTGGCTTTTGGGGAATTGATGAATGCTTCGCACGCGAGCCTGCGCGACGACTATGCGGTGAGTCTGCCGGAGCTTGATGCACTCGTCGCCATTGCGCAGAGCCTCGACGGCTGCTACGGCTCGCGGCTCACCGGCGGCGGCTTTGGCGGCTGCACCGTCAGCCTCGTGCGTCTTGGTGCGGTCGAAGCCTTCACCCATGAGCTTGCGGCGCGCTACCATATGCAATTTCAGCGCACCGCGCACGTTCTTGTTGGTGTTCCTGCTGAAGGCGTGGGGCGCGTGGCGATCTATTAGTGCGGGGGAACCAGGTTCCCCCGCTGGCCCCCCTAGGGGCGTAGCCGCCTCTCGCATCCACCAAATCACCAATCACCAATCCCCCATCCCCCATCCCCCAAATCTTATGCAACCTCTTCAACCACTCTCCAAGTCTTTCCTTCCGCTTGTGTTGGGCTTGATGCGCCGCTTCATCCTCATGCGCGGTGGTACGGCCAGCGTTGAGCGTCGGTTGGCCAACATTCGCACCCACTACTACCACGTTCCTTCGCGTACCAAAGGACAAGCGCAGATGCCGGTGGTGCTGATCCATGGTATCGCCGATAGCGCCGTTACTTGGGCCTTTGTTGCCCGTGGGATGGCTAAGATCGGCCCGGTCTATGCAGTGGATCTGCCCGGCTTTGGGCTGAGTGGCTACCCAGTAGGCCAACGCTGCGCTACTATTGATGCGCAGGTGGATGTGATCGAGGCGCTGCTGCGCGAGGCAGTGGGCGGCCCTGCTCTGCTTGTTGGCAACTCGATGGGTGGCTGGGTCGCCGCACGCTTGGCTCTGCGCGACCCCGCGTTAGTGCGCGGCCTCGTGCTGGTCGATCCCGGTGGCGCCTACCTCGCCGGGCGTCCCTCATGGGAGCCATTCGCCGCTACGGTGGCGGTGCGCGACATGCGTACCGTGCGCCAGATCTACCGCCAGATGTTTGGCCGTGTTCCGTTGGCGCTCTACCTTGCCCAACATAGCTTCCGCGATCTCTTCCTGCGCGATGCGGTCTGCAACTTTGTGGCCACCGCCAAAGAAGATGATTTCTTCACGGCGGAAGATCTCGCCGCCATCCGCGTGCCCGTCGCCTTGGTCTGGGGGGCACGCGATACCTTTTTGCCCAATGGTTCCTTCGAGTTCTTCCGCGACCACCTGCCTGAGCCTGAGGTGTATCTGCTGCCCGGTTGCGGCCATTTGCCCCAACGCGAGCGTCCACGCCAATTAGTGCGCTTTACGCGCCGTTTTACCGCCCGGCTCACTGCATCTGTTGCAGCAACAGGGCGCCTGCGTCAGGCGGTTTGATTTGGGTGTGACCAAAATGTGTAGGTAGGGGGGGCGGGGGAACCTGGTTCCCCCGCACTTCCCCCTGTCCGGCGGGGGTGTAGGGCACCGCCCTACAGAT
>RSAS01000863.1 GCA_003934145.1 Candidatus Viridilinea halotolerans
TGGCCGGTGAGAAACAATGGTTCTGTCACCCTGAGCGCAGCGAAGGGTCTCTCGTGGTGGCCAAAAGAGATGCGGCTCTCTTGGATCTCCCGGGCTTTTATTCGGTTTTCAGCCGAAATCGTGGAAGCCGCCTCTGTTTTAGCGCATCAGGAAGCCATGCCTACTGAAGCACAAACGTTTTATCCCGGGAAATCCAGGAGAGCCATGACAAAGGCTTTTGTTTCTCAGGAGCGGAGCCGAAGGCGGAGCGAAGGGTCTTTCTTCGCGCGAAAAGAGATGCTTCGCTGCGCTCAGCATGACAAGCGCAATAGAGCAACAGCGTTTCTTTTGCTCTATTGCGAAAAAAGACAATAGCGCAAGCAGATGCTTTTAATTGCCTAGTGCTGCCAACAACTCTTGCGCTTGTGCATTCGCGGGATCAAGCGCAAGGGCGTACTCGTAGGCGCTGCGCGCATCTCTGCGTTGCCCGAGCTGTTCGAGGGTTTGGCCGAGGTTGATGTGGTACTGCGGGTCGTATTGATTCAGCGCAATGGCGTTGCCGAAGGCGGCTTCGGCCTCCTCGTAGCGCCCCAGGTTGAAGAGGCTCCAGCCGCGCCCGTTGTGGGCATCGGCGAGTTCGGTGTTGAGGGCGAGCGCCTGATCGAAGGCGGCTATCGATTCTTCGTAGCGTTCGAGGTGTTGTAGCGACCAGCCCAGGCCCATGGCGGCAAAGCTGTTGGTTGCGTTCAGATCAAGGGCTTGCTCAAAGGCGGCAACCGAACGCTCTAGGAACTGGCTCTTCTCGCTCCCCTCAGCAGCATAGCCCTTCCAGAAATAGGCTTCACCGCGCCACTCATAGGCCACGCCGAAATGGGGGTTGTGCTCAATGGCTTGATCGAGCAAGGCGAGCGCCCCATCATAATCACGTTCGTCAAAGCGCAGACGGGCTTGGCCAAAGTAGCCCTCGTACCACGCGGGGTTGGCGGCTATTGCCTCGGTAAAGAATTGCGCAGCGGCACCGTCACGCGCCTCCATGAAGGCAAGCCAACCTAAACCAGCGAGGGCTTGGTGGCTTACGTCAGGATCGATGCGTTTGGCCTCTTCATAGAGTTCGCGCGCTTCTACATGATCATCGGCATGATAGTAGAGCTCGGCCAGCTCAATGCGGAAGCGCCCGGCACTGGGCAACAGGTCAATCGCTTCGTCGTACTGATTGGCGCTCTCCTCAAAATAGTCTACATCGCCACTCAAGCGATACTTGTTGGCAAAGGTACCGCCGAGGGCGCTATGCGTCAAGGCGCGCTGCAAAAGTGGCGTGTTGTCGTCTAGGCGATCCAACGCGGCGTCGAGGCTCAACAACGCCTGTTCCATCATCGCTTCATCACGACGCACAAAGGCTTCATACGAACGCACATGTGCCAGCATAGCATGGCCGAGGGGCTGTGCTGCGCTGTAGCTACGCGCCTGATCTGCTTCGAGCAGAGCGGTGTTCAGGTTGCCTTGCATAGCCAACGCTTCCGCGAGGATGGCGTAGCCGGTGGCAACTTGGTCGTCACTACTGTCAGCGGCAGTGATCAGCGTGTGGGCCAAACCCTCGGATTCGGGCCACGCGCCACGGGCGGCGGTCGCCAGTACCCAACGCTCCACAAGCAGCGGGTGGCTATCGAACTCTGCCGCAAGAATGGTATAGGTGCGCTGGGCCTGCGTCAAGCCAGCGTTAGGATCGGCTAAGAGCGCGTCGGCGGCAGCGAGTTGTTCGCTGAAGCGTGGATCAACAGCGAGGGTTACTTGGGGGGGATCGGACGTCGGTGGTGAACCAGGCCCGCGATCGAAGAGAGACAAGGCTGCAAAGAGGCCAATGCAACTCAGCAGGACGACGCCAAGCACTCCAACAATGGCCATGAGATTGCGGGGCCGGGCGGGCGCGGGCGTGGCGGGTGTGGGCGCGGGTGTGGGCCACGTCCCCTGTTGCTGCTGCTGGTGCGGATGCGCTTGCGTCTGCGGATGTGCTTGCTGGCCCTGCGGCGAGCGCACGTAGGGCGGCGTCGGTGGCGGGGGTGCGGCCATTTTGATCGTCGCATCAATCATGGGCGAACCCATCGCCGGTGTGCCGGCGTGGGGCAGTTCGTCGGTGCCAATGTTGGCGGCTTGGCGCAGTGCGGCCACCATGTCCATCGCCCGGGGGTAGCGCGCGTCGGGGTTGCGCGCCAGCGCCCGCATCACCACATCCTCAACGGCGGGCGAGAGATCGCCACGCACTTCGCGCAGGGGGGTGGGCGGCTGCATCAGACGGGCCGCCAGCATGGCCATCGGCGTCTCGCCGGTGAAGGGGAAACTGCCGGTGAGCAGTTCGTAGAGTACGACACCCAGCGCATAGATGTCCGTCGCCGGGCCAACTCTGGTGGAACCTTGCGCCTGTTCGGGCGACATATATTCGGGCGTTCCCATGACCGTACCGGCGAGGGTGAGGCCACTGGATGCTTCGGGATCGGTGCCACGGGCGAGGCCAAAATCGGTCAGGTAGAGCCAACCCTCGCTGGTGATCATCATGTTGGAGGGCTTGATGTCGCGGTGGATTACCCCTTGGCGATGGGCATAATCGAGTGCATCGGCCACCTGGATCAGCACCTGGGCTGCACGGGGCACAATCAGCCGCCCCTCGTCGTGGATCAGGTCTTTCACCGTGCGCCCAGCGATATACTTCATCGCGATGTAGTGAACCCCATCGGCCTCACCAATCTCGTAGATGGGCATGATGTGGGGATGTTCCAGACGGGCCACACTGCGCGCCTCTTGGCGGAAGCGGGCGACATAGCTCGCGTCATGGGTCAGCGCTGGCGAGAGAACCTTGAGGGCCACAATGCGTTCGAGATCGGTCTGGCGCGCTTCGTACACCACGGCCATCCCACCGCGCCCCAGTTCGCGCAGGATCTCAAAACGGCCCAGGGTTTTTCCGATCAGGTTGAGTTGGCTCATGTGATTTAGAAAAGTAGCGCGGGAAGGGTGTGTGAGGGAACCTGGTTCCCTCACACACCCTCCCGCAGTCTGACGGTATCAATTAGGGCGGTGCAGCCTTTAGCGACGGCCCCTCGGCTTCGTCTGCCCCTGGTAGGTATAACGAGCGATCACGTTGCCACTGGCATCACAGAGCGTGGCGGTGTCACCGGCTTTATTCCAGATGGCGGTGCGGCTGGCCCAGAAGAGGTTGCCCGCGTTGGCATTGCCCGAGCGCGTCCAGAGTTTGACTTCGGCACCTGGGGCAAGGCTGAAACGGGGGAAGGTGAAGCTGTGGCGCGCATTGCCGTCGCTGAGCGTCCAGCCGGTGAGATCCATAGATGTGGCACCACTATTGCGAATCAAGACGTATTCGCCGTCACGATCACGTCCGGGTGGATTGTATTCCAGGTGGGCAATTGTGATGCCCGTCT
>RSAS01000696.1 GCA_003934145.1 Candidatus Viridilinea halotolerans
GAGCGAGGGCGTCCCGCCCTCGTTTCGGCATACGAGGGCGGGACGCCCTCGCTCCCAGGATGGCTTGTGCCCTCACAGCGTTACTTTTGCGCCATTGCCAAAAAAATACTAGAGAAGGAACCACCATGATCCTCGAAATCCTCCGCATCACCAACATGCACCACGAACGCGACCGCCAAGCGGTCTTAGCGGCCATCGCCCGTATCCCTGGCATTCATCGTGCCCATGCCAACGCCGCCAGCGGCACGCTCCAACTTGAGCGCGAAGCGCGGGCAAGCCTGACGGCCATCATTCGCGCCCTCGAAGCGGCTGGCTACCAGGTGGCGGTGCTGGCATGAAGGATACTGCTGGTTTATTCCCCTGGGAGCGCGGGCAAGACGCCCTCGTGCGGGCTACGAGGGCGGGACGCCCGCGCTCCCAGGCCGTTAGCCGAATAAACCGGCAGTATCTTTCGAGATACTGCTGGTTTATGGGTAATCTGCCGCCACGGGAGGGCACGGCAGCGCCGTGCCCCTACGTCGTGCCACCAAGGAATCGTATAAACCAGCAGTATCTCGCAAGGGGGTTCGCCCTCCCCGGCGATCTCACCGCGCCGTTTGCGCCGCGAGGGCGCTCAATTCAGCCAAAAGTTGCGCCTGGGCCGCGAAAGAGGCTTGGGCGCGTTCGATGTAGGCGCGCGCCTCTTGGAAATGGAGGGCGGCGCGGTTGGCGTTGGCAACCTCGTAGCTGCTGTAGAAGGCCAACACGGCATCCAGCCCTTCGCGTTGCAATTCGAGGCCCCGGCGATAATCGTCGTGGGCCTGCTGAAGCGTGGCGGGCGGGCGCAGTTCGTCCATCGCGGTGATGGCGCTATCTACGGCGGCGCGCAGCCGCTGATTGGCCGTGGCCGCCCCCACCGAGCCGCCGACAAGGCGTGTCGTCGCCTCGTGGTAGCTCGCGGTTGCCGTGCGCAACTCGGCACGCACCGGCTCAAGAGCCGTCAGATAGCCGACCGTGAGGCTCTCGACCACCGCCAACGGCTCGGCCTCCAGAATGGGCTCAATGGTTGGCACGGGCGTCGGGGCGGGCTGCAACTCCTCTGCCAACACCACCTCCGCCGTGGGCGCGGTTTGGGCGGCGAGGCTCTGCTCTACGGCGAAGGCGAAACTCTGGTAGAGCAGAATGGCCACACAGACGAGCGCGATGGGGAAACTCCAGAGCAGCAGACGGGCCCGGTTCATCTCGTGGCGGTTGCGACGGAAGTTGACCCACCAAGAGTTCTGGCGCTCGGCATCGGGATCAAGCGTGGGCACCGGGCCCGTCTGATCGAGGCCAGGCGCCGGCTGGATGGTGCTGGGGTTCACGCCGCGCGCCTCGAGCACCCGTATGCCGCGTAGCGCGTGTTGGTTCTGCGGGTTGAGCTTAAGCACAGCCTGGAGGCAAAAAGCCTGCTGTGCCGGTTCGTCGAGTACTCCGCTGAGCCAGAGCCACGCCTGTTCGCTGTCGGGATTCAGGCGCAGCGAACGGGTCAGCAGACCTGCCGCAACTCGGCGTTGACCACCACGCGCTGCGGCGACACCGCGTTGGTAAAGGCGTTGGGCTTCGAGTTCGTTGGCGCGGATGGCTTGTTCGCTGATGGTCATTTAGTGTTCGGGGATCAAAGGGCTGAGTGCTCGTTGCACCAAAGTAGGATCATTCACCATGTGTTCACGGATGGTTTGCCAATACTCCGGCTTCTCATAACCCAACTGCCAGATAGCAATGCCGGCTAGATCGCGATCCTGCACCGTCTGGATCTTGGAAGCCAAACCTGTCGCAGTCATAAACCAGACCTGACGCACGCCCTGGGCCGAATTATAGTTGAAGTAGCTCTCTTGTACCGGGCCGAAGCTATTGCGCTCCATGAAATTAACGGTCGCGCCCTGCTGATTGATGATGTCTTCCATCACACTCCAAGGGCGGGCGATGGCGCTGCCGCCGGGGGGCCAGTCGTAGCCGTAGAAATGGATGCCCAAAAAGACCTTACCGGGATCCATGACGCTCGCGGCATACTCAGTCACCGCATCCACCCAATAGCCAGGCGCAACCGGGCCGGGGCCACTACCGCGCCAGTGGTAGTCGTAGGTCATGATGCGCAACTGGTCAATGTAGGGTTCAATCGCCACCCAATCCTGAAAGCCGCCCAAACCGCCATAGTCGCTCGATTTGGCATGCACCGCCACCGTCAGCAACTTGTCGTGCTGGCGTAGGGCACCACTCAATTCTTGGATGAAGGCGGTATAAGCGGGGCGCAACGAAGGCGCAAGGCTCTCGTAGTCAATATCAATCCCATCGTAGTTACGCGCCAAGACTTCGTCTACGATGTACTGCACATGACGTGCCCGCAAACCAGGGTCGCTCAGCACATTGACCACAATGCTGGGGTTGGCCGTGACATTGTGGATCGAAGGAATGACGCGAATATTACGCTCGTGGGCGATACGCACCAACTCATCGTCGCGGTTGCCAAAGATACGCCCACTGGCATCGGGCGAGTACCAGAAGGGGCTAATATCATCAATAATATCGGCATTGGCAAAGAACGACTCGCGTGCTCCGCCCTGGAAGAGCGCCGGCAGCCAGACAACAATGTAACGCCCGCTCTTAGGATGATAATTGACCGGCGCCGGTTCGGGCGGCTCTGCCGTGGGCATTGGCGTTGGTGGTACTGGCGTTGGTAGAATGATCAGCGGTGCTGCCGTGGGTGCCAGCGTCGGTGTCGTCGCCGTCATGGCTGCCGCTTGCAGCGGCAACTGGGGCAGACGCTGGGCCAAAAGGAACGTCTGCACAAAGAGCGCCCCGGCGACAGCAAGGGCGACGAGGTAGATCACGCTTAGGATGGCGATACGCAGAGAAAAGCGGTGCATAGGGCTAGTAGGCATCCAACTCGCGCAAGCGGTCGTCGCTAATGCCAAAGAGATGCGCGATCTCGTGCAGCACCGTGCGGCGTACCTGTTCGCGTAGTTGAGCCGCAGTGCGAAAATCGCGCTCTAACGGCTCTTGAAAGATAACGATAGCATCGGGCAGCAGCAGCATACCACTGGAGCGCTCTGGATAGGGCACACCATCATACATTCCATAGACACCCTGCCACGGCTTGAGGCCCAAAGCGCGCCGTTGTTCGCGCGAAGGGCGACGCGCCACAATGATCTCGACATTTTCGAGATAGCGGCCAAAGGGGGGCGGCAGGTCTTCAATCGCCGCAACGACGATTTGCTCAAAAGTAGTGCTGTCCATTGTGGTTATTATACGGTTGCGCTCTTTGGGGTGTCAAGGTTGGTTTGGGTGCGGTGCATGGGGGCCTGCGGCCCCCACGCCCCCGCCAACGTTTAAGGGCGGACAGAACATTCGCTCGGCAAGTCACGGATAGGTGATTGGGAT
>RSAS01000790.1 GCA_003934145.1 Candidatus Viridilinea halotolerans
AGCAAAGACCTGTGAGGTCTATGCTCTCCCTTATTTGAAAGGTATTGGGGCATGGCTCCCGAAGCATTCCCCCCTTCCGGCGGGGTGCAAGGGGCCGCAGGCCCCTTACGTTAATGCACATGGGAACATAGTTCCCCCATATCAAGGATAAATGCGATGCAAACGACCTTCAAGCCCGTGATCGTGGGCTTTTTGTGCAACTGGTGTTCCTACCGAGCGGCGGATCTGGCGGGGACGGCGCGGATTCATTATGCGCCGACATTGCGCCCGATTCGGGTGATGTGTACGGCGCGCATCGAGCCGGAGTTTGTGCTGAAGGCGCTGCGCGAGGGGGCCGATGGGGTGATGATCGCGGGCTGCCATCCCGGTGAGTGCCACTATGTCGAGGGCAATTTGAAGGCGTTGCGCCGCTTCACCCTGCTGCGCATGATGTTGGGCCAGTTGGGCGTCGAACGCGAACGGGTGCAACTGGTGTGGGCCTCGGCCTCCGAGGGCAAGCACCTCGCCAGCGCCGTGGATCGTATTACCGAGGAGTTGCAGGCGCTCGGGCCGTTGGCCTGGCGGCGCAATGTGTTGGGTGAGGCACCGGCGGTGAGGAGGTAATCAAATGGCAAAACCCACGTTTGCAATGTACTGGGCCGCATCGTGCGGCGGCTGCGAGATCTCGCTGCTAAATATTGGCGAGCAGATTCTTGCGGTGGACGCGGCGTTTGATGTGGTCTTTTGGCCCTGTGTGGCCGACTTTAAGTACCACGATGTCGAACACTACCCCGACGGCTATATCGATCTCTGCCTCTTTAATGGGGGCATTCGCAACTCGGAGAATGAGGAGTTGGCGCACCTGTTGCGGCGCAAGTCGAAGACCTTGGTGGCTTTTGGTTCGTGTGCCTACGAGGGTTGCGTGCCGGGCATGGCCAATTTGACCAACAATCGGGCGACGCTCAATACGATCTACGACGACTGCATTTCCAACGATACGACGCGCCACCAGCATCCGCAGATGGTGAGCCAGGTACCGGAAGGCGAACTGCGCATTCCGGTGATGTTCGAGACCGTACGGGCGCTTGATCAGGTGGTGCCGGTGGACTATATCATCCCCGGTTGCCCGCCCGAAGCGCATCAGATCTCGGCAGTACTGACGGCCATCCTGAGCGGGGCGCAACTCCCCGCACCGGGGGGCACGATCCTGGGCGCGGCGGATGTCGCTTTGTGCGAAGAGTGTAACCTGAAGAAGGATGTGAAGCAGATCACCCGCTTCTACCGGCCCTACGAGATCACCCCCGAACCGGGGTTGTGCCTCTTGGAGCAGGGTATTGTCTGCATGGGCCCAGCGACACGCGGCGGCTGTGGCGCCCTCTGCCCGCAAGTGGGCATGCGCTGCGAAGGCTGCTACGGCCCCTTAGCCGGACAGGATCAAGGGGCGCGCATGCTCTCCGCGATTGCCTCCGTCGTCGCCGCCGGCCCCGCAGGCATGGAAGAGGCGGCCCAAGCCCAAGCGGTCGAAGAGGCCATGGCCACCCTCGCCGATCCTGCCGGCACCTTCTACCGCTTCAGCATGGCCCATTCGATTATGGGGCGGGCGAAATCGTAGTTTTGCCGCTTGGCGGGGGTGTTGGGGGAGGCTTCGCCTCCCCCAACACCCCCGCCAAGCGAGGGAAGATTCTTCGGGGGCCGTGCCCCCGAACCCCCAGCGGAGGCGGCGTAGCCCCAGGAGGGGGCTTGGGGGAGGCGAAGCCTCCCCCAAAGAAAGACTTTGCACAAGAGGGTCTGGGGCGCAGCCCCATAGCAAACAAAAAAAAGAGAAAAGCCAATGCAACGCATCACCATCGACCCCGTGACCCGCTTGGAGGGCCACGGGCGCATTGAAATATTCCTGAACGATGAGGGCGATGTGGCGAATGCCTACTTCATCGTGCCGGAGCTACGCGGTTTTGAGCAGTTCTGTGTGGGGCGGCCAGCGGAGGAGATGCCGCGCATCACGTCGCGCATCTGTGGCGTCTGTCCGGAGGCGCACCATATGGCAGCAACGAAGGCATTGGATGCGCTCTTCAACGTCGATCCGCCGTCGGCGGCGAAGAAGTTGCGCGAGCTCTTCTACTCGGCCTTCTATGTAACCGACCATACGACCCACTTTTATGCGCTGGCCGGGCCCGATTTTGTGCTTGGCCCCGATGCGCCGCCCGCCGAGCGCAACATTCTGGGGGTGGTGCGCAAAGTTGGCCTCGAGATTGGGCGGGCGGTGATTGATGCGCGTATCCGCAACCATGAGATCATCAAGTTGATCGGTGGCCGTGGCGTGCATCCCGTGGCGGGCCTGCCCGGCGGCTGGAGCAAGCCCTTAGATCCGGAGCAGCGCGCCCATGTGGAAGAGGTGGCGCGTAAGAATGTCGAGTTTGCCCTCTTCAGCCTCAAGCTCTTTGAAGATGTCGTGCTGGGCAACCCGGTTTACCGCGAGTTAATTCTGGCCGACACCTTTACGCATAACACCTACTCGATGGGTACGGTGGATGCGCAGAATCGCGTCAATTTTTATGATGGCATGATTCGCGTGGTTGACCCCGAGGGCAACGAGTTTGTCAAATACCACCCGCGCGACTACGCGAAGCATATTGCCGAGCGTAGCGAACCGTGGACCTACCTCAAATTTCCCTACCTGAAAAATGTGGGCTGGAACGGCTTTGTGGATGGCCAGCAGAGCGGCGTCTACGTGGCGACGCCGCTCTCGCGGCTGAACGCTGCGGATGGCATGGCGACGCCACGGGCGCAGGAATTCTACGAGCAGTTTTACACCACGTTGAGTACAAAGGGGGCACACGGGCGCTACAAGCCGGTGCATTATCGCCTAGCGACCCATTGGGCGCGCCTGATTGAACTGCTCTATGCGGCAGAGCGCATGCTGGAGCTGGCGACCGACCCGGAGATTACGAGTCCCCATGTGCGCACGCCGGTAACCAATGTGCCGTGCGAGGGCGTAGCGAGTGTTGAAGCGCCACGGGGCACGCTGACGCACCACTACTGGACGGACGCGAATGGCATCTTGACGCGGGTGAACCTGATTGTCGGCACAACGAACAACTACGCCCCGATTGCCATGTCGGTCAAAAAAGCCGCCCAAAGCCTGATCAACAAAGGCACCGTCGTGACCGAAGGCTTATTGAACCGCATCGAAATGGGCTTCCGCGCCTACGATCCCTGTTTCGGCTGCGCGACCCATGCGTTACCGGGGCAGATGCCGCTTGAAGTGGTGATCCGTGGTGCCAGTGGTGAGGAGATCCAAAAGCTGAGTCAGTATTGTTAGTCTCCTTAGGAAAGATTCGTAGGAGCCTTACAGTTTGCGCCAATAGGTAGTGCCGACTTTAGTCGGCTGAGGCCTTTGGATGCGATGGGAAGCCGACT
>RSAS01000191.1 GCA_003934145.1 Candidatus Viridilinea halotolerans
AAAACCCTTGACACCGCATCCAAAGCTGCAAAAAAACTGTATACCCGAAAGCCCCCAACCCCCCGCCCAGCGGGAAGATGCTTGGGGGCACAGCCCCCAACCCCCCGCCCAGCGGGAAGATGCTTGGGGGCCGGGCCCCCAAACCCCCGCCCAACGGGGTTGCTTGGGGGCCGTGCCCCCAAGCCCCCGCTGCACGGGAAGATGCTTGGGGGCCGTGCCCCCAAACCCCCGCCGAGCGGGGGATTGGTTGGGGGCCGTGCCCCCAAGCCCTCGCCGAACGGGAAGATGCTTGGGGGTCGTGCCCCCAAACCCCCGCCGAGCGGGGGGATGCTTGGGGGCCGTGCCCCCAAACCCCCGCTGCACGGGAAGATGCTTGGGGGCCGTGCCCCCAAACCCCCGCCGGACGGCGAGAGGATGCGAGGAAACCTGGTTCCCTCGCGCGCCCTTCCGCTTGGCCGGCTTCGCCGCCCCCAAACCTCCACCGGAGATACCTTTATGCCTTTGCCCTTACCCGCGCCCGAAACGCTCCTTCAGATGGTTCTTGATGGCCTCCGCGAGGCGCTTGAATTGAGCGGCAAGCCGCTGCCTGATCAGCTTGATGCGGAGACGAGTCTTATTGGGAAGCAGGCGGTGCTCGATTCGCTTGCGCTGGTGACGCTGATTGTTGATCTCGAACAGCGCATTGAAGAGGAATTTGACCTCGCTTTAACCCTTGCCGACGACCGGGCTATGTCGCAGAAGCATAGCCCCTTCCGTACCGCTGGCGCGCTGGCCGCTTATGTGGGTGAGTTGTTGGCCGAGGAGTTGGCCCATGGCTGATGAGGTTGTGCTGATTACCGGGACGCGCAAGGGCATCGGGCGCGCCCTGGCCGAGCATTTTGTGCAGCGTGGGGCCATGGTGGAGGGCTGTAGCCGCGAAATGCCCGATTGGGAGCTTGAAGGTTACACCCACCATCAGGCCGATATTACCGATGAGCGCCAGGTGCGTGCGCTGTGTTCGGCGATCCAGCGTCGCCACGGTCGCCTCGATGTGGTGATCAACAACGCCGGGATCGCCTCAATGAATCATGCCTTGCTCGTGCCGAGCGCCACGCTCACGCGCATCCTCGCCACCAACGTCGTCGGCAGTTTCCTCGTCTGCCGCGAGGCGGCCAAGCTCATGCGGCGGCACAACTACGGGCGCATCGTCAACTTTAGTACCATTGCCGTGCCGCTGCGCCTCGAAGGCGAAGCGATCTACGCCGCATCCAAGAGCGCCGTCGAAACCCTGACACGCATCCTCGCCAAAGAATTAGCCCCTTTTGGCATTACCGTCAATGCCATCGGGCCAACCCCCATCGCAACCGATCTGATCCGCAATGTGCCACCGGAAAAGATTCAGCAGATTGTGGATCAATTGGCTATTGGTCGTCTCGGTACTTTTGCCGATGTGGCCAATGTGGTGGATTTCTTCGTGCGCCCGGAGAGTGATTACATCACTGGTCAGGTGATCTACCTGGGCGGCGGGGGGTAACGCCGATAGCCGATAGCCGATAGCCGATAGCCGAAATCTCCCTAAAAAACTCTTTTTGTTGCGTTTTGGCGGCTTCGCCGCCAAAACGCAACAAAAAACAGGGTTTGGGGCGTAGCCCCAAACCTGGCCTGATGAGGGGGCTTGGGGGAGGCGCAGCCTCCCCCAAAGCTAGCCTCAGGAGGGGGCTTGGGAGAGGCGCAGCCTCCCCCAAAAACTTCTCTTGGGTGGTGTTGGCGGCGCAGCCGCCAACACCACCCAAAAACTCAACTAGGAGTTGTAATAATGTCAGCCCAATGGCTCATCGAACGCATGGCCCAGTGGCCCGAACGGGCGGCGATAGTCTGGCAGGGCCAGCCCTATAGCTATGGCGATCTCTTAGCCCGTGTGCAGCGCTGGAACCAAGAACTCGACCAGCATGAAGTCGCCGCCGGTCAGGTCGTGAGCATCGAGGGCGACTATTCGCCCAATGCCGTAAGCCTGCTGCTGGCGCTGGTGGATCGTGGCACGATTGTTGTCCCGCTGACCGAGTCGGTGGCGATGCAGCGTGACGAATTCCTGCAGATCGCCGAGGTGCAGGTGGTCGTGCGCTTCGCTGCGGACGATGGTTGGCAGATCGAGCGGCTGCCGGTCCAAGCGAGCAACACGCTTACCCAAAGCCTCGTCGCCAGCGGCAACCCTGGTCTGGTCCTCTTCTCCTCAGGTTCCACCGGCAAGAGCAAGGCGGCACTGCACAATTTTACGCCGCTGCTCGAGAAGTTCAAACTGCCGCGCCATGCCCGGGTGACGCTCACCTTCCTGCTGCTCGACCACATCGGCGGCATCAACACCCTCTTCTACACCCTCGCCAATGGCGGCACCGTCGTGGCCGTGCCCTCGCGTGACCCCGAGTTGGTCTGTGCGGCAATTGCCAGCCAGCGCGTCCAGACGCTGCCCACCTCGCCTACCTTTCTCAACCTGCTGCTCATCTCCGAAGCCTATACGCGCCACGATCTCGCCTCGCTCGAACTGATCACCTATGGCACCGAGGTGATGCCGGAGAGTACGTTGCAGCGTTTGCACGCGATCTTCCCCAAAGTGCAACTACTCCAGACTTACGGCCTTTCGGAGTTGGGCATTCTGCGTTCCAAATCAAAAGACTCCAACTCGCTCTGGGTGAAGGTCGGTGGCGAAGGGTTTGAGACCAAAATTGTGGATGGCGTTCTCTGGGTGCGCGCCCAATCGGCCATGCTTGGCTACCTCAACGCGCCTAGCCCTTTCGACGCCGAAGGCTGGATGAATACGCAAGACATGGTCGAAGTGGATGGCGAATACATCCGCATTTTGGGTCGCCGCAGCGAGATCATCAACGTGGGCGGGCAGAAGGTCTACCCGGCTGAAGTGGAGAGTGTGCTGCTGCAGATGCCCAACGTGCGCGATGCCGCCGTGTTGGGTGAAGCGAACCCGATCACTGGCCAGATCGTCAGTGTGCGCTGCAATCTTTTTGAACCCGAAGAGATCACCGCCTTCAAACGGCGCTTGCGCACCTTCTGCCGCGAGCGATTGGCCCCCTACAAGATTCCCACGCGCATTGTGGTTACCGAGCAGGAACAGCATAGTGCGCGCTTTAAGAAGATGCGTAAGGGGTGAGGCGGGAGGCGCAAGGGGTGAGGCGGGAGGCGGGAGAGCGGTAAGGGTTCATAAAAGCAATGGCGCAAAACTCACCCTGTTGCCCACAAAGCGCTGTCATGCTGAGCGCAGCGAAGCATCTCTTTTGGTCACCACGAGAGACCCTTCCCCTTCGCTTCGCTCGAGGGCTTCGGCGCGCTCCTGAGAAACAAACGCCTCCCGTCATGCTGAGCGCAGCGAAGCATCTCTTTTCGACTGACGAGAGACCCTTCGC
>RSAS01000759.1 GCA_003934145.1 Candidatus Viridilinea halotolerans
AGTGACGAGTGACAAGTAGGGCGTGCCGCATAGCAATGCGCTCTGGCGCAATGTGCTATGCGGCAAATGGTAATTGGTATAACAGCCACACGATCCATGCACGTTTCACACAACGCCCCTGGCCACTAATGGCCAGGGGCGTTGTGATTCTCGTCGGCATGCAACTGGCTGCGACAGGCTCGTCCGGCATGGTCGTTGACTGAGCTTATCGAAGCCAACGCCCTTGTCACTCGTCACTCGTCACTCGCCACTCGTCACTCGCCACTTGTCACTCGCCACTCGTCACTCGCCACTTGCGCCTCGTCACTCGCCACTTCTTCCTCGTCACGCACCTGCGGGCGCCGCGTCGGATCAATGCGCTGGCGCAACTCTTCAAAGACTTCAAGCGCGAGAAGCACCCCAGAGGGCGTTCCCTTTTGCGTGATGATAATCGGGTGGCCCTGTTCACGGCTGCGCTTGATCAGTGCTGCTAAGGCCGATGCGGTGCGCGAAATGGGAACCACTCCGTGAAGCAGATCGACCGCAAATGGGTCGCTTGGGGGCGGTTGGTTGGGCATGCGATGTTCCTTAGTGTATGATGAACCTTGATCGAGAAGTATACCTATAATCAGACAGAATGCAAGTCTACTGTGACGTTTTCTTTCCTTCTATCTCCGTAGTAACCTGCTCCAACACGCCCTGCTGCATCAGGGATTGCATGTGGGCCGCGACGGCTGGTGGCTGTGGGCCGCTACGTACCAAGATGCCGATTTCCATCTCCCTGTGCGTGAGCAAACAATGATCAGGTTTTGACTACGCTTTTTTTTCTTTCATGCCATGAGTATGCTATACTTGCGGGGTAACAAGAGACAAACCTACTTACATGATACCTGCTAATGCCGCGAATATTTGATAATATTGAGCAGTCCCTGCTTCCCGCCCTCATCCAGACTCTGGGTGTGTCGGATCGGGCCGATTTCTGTGTTGGCTATTTCAACCTGCGTGGCTGGAAGCAGCTTGATCAATCAATTGATGCGTGGATGGGTGGCCCTGGTCGTTGCTGCCGCCTTTTGGTGGGCATGCAGCGGCTGCCAGAGGATGATCTTCGTGCGGCGCTGCGCGTCTCCGATCGCGAAGCCGGCATCGATAATCAGACCGTCCTGCGGCTCAAACGCCGCCTTGCCGAAGAGTTTCGGGCGCAGTTGACGGTCGGTGTGCCCAGCGATGACGATGAGCGCGGGCTGCGTCGCCTCGCCGCCCAGATCCGCGCCAAGCAGGTGGTCGTGAAGCTCTTCCTGCGCCATCAGTTGCATGCCAAGCTCTATCTGCTCTTTCGGCCTGACCCGATTAATCCTATCGTTGGCTACCTTGGCAGCAGCAATCTGACCTTCGCTGGTCTGGCGAAGCAGGGTGAGCTTAATGTTGATGTGCTCGATCACGACGCATGCCAGAAGCTTGCGCGCTGGTTCGAGGATCGCTGGAATGACCGCTGGTGTGTCGATATCTCCAATGATCTGGCGGCGATTATTGAGGAGAGTTGGGCCCGCGAAGCGCTTATCCCCCCCTATCAGATCTACGTCAAGATGGCCTACCACCTCTCGCAAGAGGCTCGCGCCGGGCTAACGTCGTTCCAGATCCCACGCGACTTTCGCAGCCGGCTCTTCGATTTCCAGTCAGCCGCAGTGAGGATTGCCGCCCATCACCTCAATCGCCGGGGTGGTGTCTTAATTGGCGATGTGGTTGGTCTGGGCAAGACCTTGATGGCGACCGCGCTGGCGCGCATCTTTGAGGATGATCTGCTGCTCGAAACCCTGATCATCTGCCCGAAGAACTTGGTGAAGATGTGGGAGGACTACCGCGACCAGTATCGTATGCGTGCGCGCGTCGTTTCAATCAGCCGTGTTACCCGTGACCTGCCCAGTATGCGCCGCTATCGCCTCGTGATTGTTGATGAGAGCCACAACCTGCGTAATCGTGAGGGCAAACGCTATCGGGCCATTCAGGAGTATATCCGCGCCAACGAGAGCCGCTGCATTTTACTCTCGGCAACCCCGTATAACAAGACGTACCTTGACCTTTCAAGCCAACTCGCGCTGTTTATCGAGGAGGATTATGACCTTGGGGTGCGGCCAGAGCGGTTGCTACGCGATCTCGGCGATGCGGAATTCGACCGGCGCTATCAATGCCCGAAGCGTTCGCTGGCCGCATTTGAGCACAGCGAATACGCCGACGATTGGCGCGATCTGATGCGTCTGTTTATGGTGCGCCGTACCCGGAGCTTTATCCAGGACAATTATGCACAGGTCGACGCAGAAACGGGGCGGCGCTATCTGACCTTCGAGGATGGGAGTCGCTCCTACTTCCCGACCCGACGGCCACGCACCCTGACCTTCACTATTGACGAGACGAATCCCGACGATCAATATGCCCGGCTCTTTGCCCCCGCAGTGGTCACAGCCATCGCGCAACTCGCGCTGCCGCGCTATGGGCTGGCTGGTTATGTGGCGCGCCACGCCGAGCGACTCGCGACGACGGACGAGCGCCATGTACTGAATAATCTCTCGCGGGCCGGCCAGCGGCTGATGGGCTTCTGCCGCACGAACCTCTTCAAGCGCCTCGAGAGCAGTGGGCAGGCCTTTCTGCAATCGATTGAGCGCCATGTGCTGCGCAACTTCATCTTTATTCATGCGCTGGAACATGGCTTGCCGGTGCCGATCGGAACCCAGGATGCGGGCTTGCTCGATAGCCGAGTCTTTGATGAGGACGCTGATGATCCGGCGGTGACCGACAGCTTTTTCGACGGCGAGCATGGCGATGACGATGCTCAAGCGGTAGAGCATGAGGAGGTATCGCTGCGCACCGAGGCAGACTTCCGTCAATGGGCCGCAACGATCTATGCAGCCTATGCCGGATCATATCGCCGCCGTTTCAAGTGGCTACGCCCTGAGTTGTTTGTTAAGGCGCTGGCGAAGGATCTGCGTACTGATGCCCAAGCCTTGATCCGCGTACTCCAACGTTGCGGTGCCTGGGATGCCTCCAAAGACGCTAAGCTGAGTGCGCTCATCGCGTTGCTGAGTAGAACGCATCCCCACGAAAAGGTGTTGATCTTCACTCAGTTCGCCGATACGGTACACTACCTCGCCAAGCAACTTCAAAGTCATGCGGTGGGGCCAGCCGCTGGTGTTACGGGGGCTGCCCAGGATCCAACGAGTTTGGCCTGGCGCTTCAGCCCAGAGAGCAATGGGAAGCGTGAGCGTATAGCGCCCGCCGACGATTTGCGTGTGCTCATTGCCACTGACGTACTCAGTGAAGGCCAGAACCTCCAAGATGCCCATATTGTGGTCAACTATGATCTCCCTTGGGCGATTATCAGATTGATCCAGCGCGCCGGACGGATCGATCGCATCGGTCAGCGTGCCGACGAAATCCTTTGCTATACCTTCCTCCCCGCCGATGGGGTCGAACGCATCATTCAGTTGCGTGCGCGAGTGCGCCGCCGCCTGCGCGAGAATGCCGAAGTGATTGGCGCTGATGAGACCTTCTTCGATGATGACCAGAATGACCAGGTGATTCAGGATCTGTTTACCGAAAAATCTGGTGTGCTCGACGGCGATGCCGACAGCGAGATTGACCTCGCCTCGTATGCCTACCAGATTTGGAAGAATGCGATTACCGCTGATCCTCGGCTACAGCAGATCATTCCCGATATGCCGCATGTCGTCTACGCAACCAAGGCAAAGGAAGAGGGACGAAGGAAGAAGGATGAAACGAGCGAAGCACGTGCTGATGGCACGCGATCATCCCTCATCCCTCCTCCTTCATCCCTCCCCGATGGCGTTCTCGTCTACACCCACACCGCCGATGGGAATGATGCTCTGGCCTGGGTTGACCAGGAAGGTCGCAGTGTGACCGAGTCGCAACTGGCGATTCTGAAAGCCGCCGAGTGTGCGCCAGATACTCCTGCCCGTGCGCGCCATCCTCAGCACCACACGTTGGTTCAGCGGGCGGTTGAGCAGCTTGCTGCCGAAGATCGCTCGGTGGGGGGCGGACTGGGACGGCCAAGCGGCGCACGTTTCCGTACCTATGAGCGCCTGAAACGCTATGCAGAACAGGTGCGTGGCACCATTTTCGATCTCCAAGAGTTGCATCGGGCAATTGAAGAGATCTATCGCTACCCTCTACGCAGCGTAGCGGTTGACATGCTCAATCGTCAACTCAAGAGCGGTATGAGCGATGAGAATCTGGTACAACTTGTGCTGGCGTTGCGCGATGAAGATCGCCTCTGTCTGGTGCAGGATGAAGCTCCGAGCCGCGATCCGCAGATCATCTGCTCACTTGGGATGTTTGGAGGGAGGAGGGAGGAGGGAGGAGGGAGGAGGGAGGAGGGATGAGGGATGAGGGATGAGGGAGGAGGGAGGAAGGATGAGGGATGAGGGAGGAAGGGGCGTTGAAACACGATGATTTGCGGCAGCGGACAAAGAATTTTGCCTTGCGGATTATTCGGATGTATGGGGTATTGCCAAAGACGACTGAGGCACAGGTGCTTGGAAAGCAGATATTGCGCTCGGGTACTGCCATTGGCGCAAATTATCGAGAAGCGTATCGGGCTCGTTCCGATGCTGAGTTTGTGGCAAAGATTGGCGATTGCTTGAAAGAGTTGGATGAGACGGCCTACTGGCTAGAACTATTGGGCGAGGCTGGGATCGTTTCCGCAACACGGTTAGGGGATCTGGCCGATGAAACAGATCAACTGATTGCTATCTTTACAACTATTGCAAAACGCATACGAGGAAGGAGGCGGAATGAGGGGTGAGAGATGAGGGATGAACGTTCGGCTTCATCCTTCCTCCTTCATCCCTCATCCCTGCAGCAGGTA
Source organism: Candidatus Viridilinea halotolerans (assembly GCA_003934145.1). GTDB lineage: Bacteria > Chloroflexota > Chloroflexia > Chloroflexales > Chloroflexaceae > Viridilinea > Viridilinea halotolerans. Next base: position 4,856 of record RSAS01000759.1, read on the forward strand.
TGGCTATTGATGTCAATGAAGCCCGCTCTAGGCTCCAGGCTTTTGCCTTCGCGGATCTGTTTATTGAGGATCTCGGCTGGTTCAGGCCGGTCAATCCCCGCCCCATCACCTGGGACTGCCAGGATGCTGCGGTCACTCGCCGTGAGATTGCAAACCTTGCCGGTGTGGTGGTGTTTGAAGTCACAACCGCTGATGGCGCTATCCCTGATGAGCCGGTGCGACGGGCGATTCACCGTGACATCGCCCAGCTTCACGATGAGAATTTGCTGATCTTTCTCAACGCCGAGCGCAGGAGCAGCCTCTGGTATTGGGTCAAGCGCGATGGCAGTAAGCGTTACCCGCGTCGCCATGCCTATGTGCAGGGCCAGCCTGGCGAACTGCTGATTGCGAAGCTGAGCGCGATGTTTGTTGACATCAGCGAACTGGATGCCGAGGGCAACTTGCCGCTGCTCGAGGCCGCACGACGGGTGCGTCAGGCCCTCGATGTTGAACCCGTCACCAAGCGCTTTTTTAACGATTTCCAGAAACTCCACACAACCCTGCTCGGCGCGATCGCTGGGGTCGCCGATGAGCGCGAGCGTCATTGGTACGCCTCGGTGCTGCTCAGTCGGCTCATGTTTGTCTATTTCTTGCAGCGTCGCGGCTTTCTGGATGGGGGCAACTATCGCTACCTGCAACAGGGGCTTGAGGCGAGTGAGCAGCGGGGGCAGGATCGCTACTTCAGTGAGTTCCTCACGACCCTCTTCTTTGAGGGCTTTGCGAAGCCGGAGGCTGACCGCAGTGCTGCGGCAACGACGCTGATTGGCAGCATTTGCTACCTGAATGGTGGTCTATTTCTGCCCCACCAGGTCGAGCAGAAATACCCGCGTCTGGCGGTCTCCGATCAGGTCTTGCGTAAGATCCTCGAACTCTTTGAGAGCTACGACTGGGTGCTTGATGATACGCCTTCGGGCAACGAGCGTGCGATCAATCCAGCAGTGCTGGGCTATATCTTCGAGAAGTATATCAACCAGAAGTCCTTCGGTGCCTACTATACGCGCAGCGAAATCACCGCCTACCTCTGCGAACAGACCATTCACCGCCTGGTGCTTGATCGGGTGAATCAAATGATGAGCGAGGAAGGAGGAGGGATGAGCGCGAACTTTCATCCTTCATCCCTCATCCCTCATCCCTACGAGACAGTGGGCGATCTGCTGCTCAAGCCGTCGGCCAAGGTCTGCCGTGTGCTGCTGAAGCAGATCCTGCCCGATCTACGCCTACTCGATCCGGCATGCGGATCGGGTGCCTTCCTCGTCGCCGCGATGCGCACCCTGATCGAGATCTATAGTGCACTGGTCGGCAAAGCCAAGTTTATGGGCGATACGACCCTTGATGCCTGGCTGGCTGAGATTGAGCGCGACCACCCAAATCTGGACTACTACATCAAGAAGCAGATCATTGTCAATAATCTCTATGGCGTGGACATTATGGCCGAAGCGGTTGAGATCGCCCGCCTACGCCTCTTCCTGGCCCTCGTTGCCTCGGCGCGCACAGTGAACGACCTGGAGCCGCTGCCCAACATTGACTTCAACATTCTGGCTGGCAACGCCCTGATTGGTCTGCTGCGTGTTGACGAAGAGCGGGCCGAGCAGAAGGCGGCCCAGCAGCAGACCATCCAGCAGATTGGCCTGTTTGAGGCGGGCAAGCACGAGAGCTACCGGCAGGCGGTGAATAAGAAAAATCGGCTCGTGACAACCTACCGCGATACCGCGACGACGCTGCGCGGAGTGGCTCTGAGCGCCCTACGCGACGAGATCCAACGCCACCGCGAGGAGGCCGCCGAGGTGCTTGATGCCCTGCTGCTCGACGACTTTCAGAGCTTAGGGATCAAATACGAGGAGGCGACCTGGGATACGGCGAAGGGCAAACTAGGCAAGCCAAAAAAGCGCCCGCTAACCCTGGAGGATCTTCGCGCCCTCCAGCCCTTCCATTGGGGCTACGAGTTTGATGAGGTGATGAACGAGCGCGGTGGCTTCGATGCGATTATCGCCAACCCGCCGTGGGAGACACTTAAGCCGGACGCGAAAGAGTTCTTTGGCGAACACTCGGATCTGGTCAGCAAGAAGAAGATGAACGTCAAGGCGTTCGAGCAGGAACAGACCAAGCTCCTGCAAGATCCCGAGATTCTGGGTGCTTGGCTGAGTTACTTAAGTCGCTTCCCGTACCAGAGCGCCTATTTTCGCACCGCAGCCCAGTTCGATCATCAATCAGCGGTGGTAGGTGGCAAACGTACTGGCACCGACATCAACTTTTATAAGCTCTTTGTGGAGCAAATCTTCCACCTGCTGCACCCCGGCGGTCAAGGCGGCATCGTCGTACCCAGTGGCATCTATACCGATATGGGTGCGACTGGGTTACGCAAGTTGCTGTTTGACCAGACGCAGGTGCGCGCGATCCTGTCGCTTTCGAATGAGCGCTACCTTTTTGAGGGCATACACCACGCATTCAGATACGTCTTTCTTACTTTCGAGAAGGGTGGTAAGACCGAAGGCTTCGCGGCAGCCTTCCGTATCAATCCCCGCGAAGCTGTCGGCATCAACGAAATCGATAGCTTTCTTAACACACCCGATCAGCACTTGCCAATGCGTCTGGACGTAGTGCGGCAACTCTCACCCGAGACCCTCTCGGTGATGGAGTTCCGTAGCCATGCGGATGTAGCGATCACCCAAAAACTGTTGAAATACCCAACCCTTGGCTCTCAGTTACCTGATGTTTGGAACTTCCGCCTCCGACGTGAGTTCGACATCTCGATGAATCGCGATCTCTTTTTCACCACCACCGGCCATAGCCGTCTCCCCCTCTTCACGGGCAAAATGTTTCATCAATTCACCCTCACCAACGAACACTCGGGGTACTGGATCGATGAGCCTGCCGGACGCAAAGTCCTGCTTGGCAAAACGCCGGACACAGGCCAAAAGCTTGACTATCAGGGCTACCGCTTTGTTCACCGGCGGATCGCTAATAGCCAAAACGAGCGCACCTTTATCACAACCATCGCGCCGCCAATGGTCTTCAGCGAGGTCAACAGCACCGTACTCAATGTACCGGCGAGTGGGATCAGTTTGGCCGAACAGGTCTACCTCTGCGCGGTCTGCAACAGCCTGACGTTGGATTGGATGCTGCGGCAAAAGGTGGCAGCCACGCTGAACATGTTCTACATCTACCAACTCCCCGTGCCGCGCCTCACCGCCGCCGACCCACGCTTTGCGCCAATTGTCGAGCGGGCGGCGAAGCTGATCTGCACCACACCGGAGTATGATGCGCTAGCAGCAGAGGTTGGTCTCGTGAGGGATGAGGGAGGAGGGAGGAAGGATGAGGCCGAACCTTCACCCCTCATCCCTCATCCCTCATCCCTCATCCCTCACCCCTCATCCCTCATCCCTCATCCCTCATCCCTCATCCCTCACCCCTCATCCCTCGCCCTGCGGGCCGAGCTCGATGGGTTGGTGGCGCACCTCTACGAACTAAGCGAAGCCGAACTCACCCACATCCTGGGCAGCTTCCCGCTCGTCGCCGAGGCACAAAAAGAGGCCGTGCTGAACGCCTACCGCAGCTTTGCGCCGCACCCCGACGACGAAATAAGGGATGAAGGAAGAGGGAAGAAGGATGAATGAGCTCAGGACGCGGATGCATCCCCCATCCCTTCGCCACGGCGACCTCTACGTGCGCATCGGCAACGCAAAGAAGAAGCTGAGCGCGCAGCAGGCAGTGGGGTATATTGGGGAAAGGTGGCAAGTATGAGTGTGACTGAGTTGATGAATCGCTCACGAGCCCTTGAGCTTCTCACGCAGAGTAAGCCCGTTCTCATGGAGCGCTACGGCGTAACCCGTCTGGCGCTGTTCGGCTCTATTGCCCGCAACGCGGCGCGGAGCGCTAGCGACATCGACATCCTGGTCGCCTTCGATAGCCCGGCCACATCGGCACGCTACTTTGGCGTCCAGTTTTATCTGGAAGACCTGTTCGGCTGCGCGGTTGATCTTGTGACCGAAAAAGCCATGCGTGCGGAACTACGTCCGTTTATCGAACAGGAGGCAGTGGATGTCTGAGGCCGTACCTCGTGCTTGGCTGTTTTACCTAGACGACATGATCGGTTTTGCCGAGAAGGTCATCACCTACTGCGATGGCTTCGACCAAGCGGGTTTCATTGCCAGTGAATTGCATTATGATGCTACCCTACGGAACCTAGAGCTTATCGGTGAGGCGGCGACTCATATCCCGGACAACGTGCGGGCGGCACATCCACAGATCCCGTGGCGGTTGATTGTCGCCACCCGCAACCGCCTCATTCACGGCTATCTGGGGATCGACAACGACACGTTGTGGAGCATTATACAGGATGATATTCCTGCGCTCTTGCCACAGTTGCGTGAACTCAAAGAGCGATCTGCATGACCATGAATCTGGCACGCGCCCGAAAACTGCTTGAGCGTTCTGCCCTGGCTGAACTCTTTGTTGAAGAGCTTGGTTGGGATCGTTACGCTGCCAAGCTTACTGTCCAGTGCGATGGGGGCGCATATACGCTGCATGGCATCGCTCAGAAGCGCGGGATGGCGGTCTTGACCTGTACGGCCCCAAATGGTGAGGCCATACCTTGCCGCCAACAGCGCAACGCGCTTGAGGCTCACATTGCCCACATGCTCCATGAGCACCTGATTATCTTCGCCAGCGCCGACTACGCTGACCAGCTCTGGCAGTGGGTGCGTAAAGAGCCAGGACGGCCCATCACTCGCCGTGAACACCGCTACCACTGGCATCTTGATGAACGCCCGTTGCGTGCCGACAACGAGATCAACCCTGACGTGCTTGGCTACATCTTCGAGAAATACATCAACCAGAAGCAGATGGGGGCCTACTACACCAAGGAGGACGTCACTGAGTATATCGGTCGCTCCACAATAATACCCTGCCCAGCGATCTGATTACCGCAAACCTCGACCTCCAGCAGATAATGCAGGATGTTGTTGATCACTATGCTCCTGCACCCGTGATTTTTACGCTCTGGCAGGCGCTCAATCAGTTGAGCGTGATCGATCCGACCTGTGGATCGGGGGCGTTCCTCTTCGCCGCGCTCAACATCCTTGAGCCGCTCTATGACGCCTGCCTAGAGCGCATGGAACAGCTTGTGATGGAAACTGGCCCTACCCTAGAGCGCAGCGACACCCTGATTGCAGCGTTTCGATCTACCCTTGATCACGTCGAGACGCATCCAAACCGACGCTATTTCTTCCTTAGGGATGGTTCGTGGCGGCTTAACAGTTTGCCCCGTTCGTAGTCGGGGCTTCAGCCCCGTTACCAAGCTCATGCGGGGCTAAAGCCCCGACTACGAACTGTAAAGCTGAAAGCCCTTTTCTGAAACCATCCCTTAAGTCGATCATTGTCAACAATCTCTTCGGCGTAGATATTATGGAAGAGGCGGTTGAGATTTGCCGCTTACGTCTCTTCCTGAAACTTGTTGCGCAGATTGAAGAGCCTACCCAAATCGAACCGCTCCCAGATATCGACTTTAACATTCGCGCCGGCAACACCCTCGTTGGCTTCGCCACCTTTCACGAAACGGCATGCTCAAACTTGGCGGCTTCGACATTATCATTGGCAATCCGCCCTATGTTGGCTACAGTAAGGTTCGACGTGATTACACAGTGCGTGGTTATGTCACCGAGCCATCCGCTAATCTCTACGCGCTGACGATGGAGCGCGCCCTCGCTCTGCTGCGTGAGGGTGGAAGGTGCGGCATGATCGTCCCGATTGCATCCGTCTCAACCGAGGGCATGACCGAACTCCAGCAGCTTTACGGGAACATGGCCCAGTGGCACAGCCACTACGCGGTGCGTCCAGGGAAACTCTTTGTCGGCGTCGACATGAACCTCACGATCAGCCTCTTTCAGAAGGTGAACGATGATAGGCGCTGCTATGTAACGGGCTACCGGCGCTGGTCAAGCGGTGCCACGAGTGATCGGCCCTTCATCTTCACGACCCTGTCCTATCTACGCAACCCGCGACTCGCCAGCCATGCCAATCCATATCCCAAGCTGGGGTCGCTCATCGAGGAGCAGATTTTGCACCGCATGCTTGGCCATGGCCGCAAACTGCGCCACTACACTCAGCCTAGCGGCACGTCGATCTACTACCACTCAGGTGGCCGCTACTGGCGCAAAGCCTTGCTTGCGAAGCTCTCTTCACACTACAAACCCGTCACGGTCAACCCAAATGTAGCACCGCTTGTTTTTGGGCTGCTGAACAGCCAACTCTTCTACTGGTACTGGATCAGCAACTCGAACTGCATGGATGTAGTGAGCCGTGAGGTGCTTGATCTGCCAGTTTTTGCATTGGACATGGTTGACCCCAAGCCCTTTTCTGAACTTACGGATCGACTACTCAAGACATATGCTGCGAGTAGTACAACCCGTATGCGGCGTGGTGAACGCATTCAGGTCGAAGAGGTCAACTTCGATGTCTCCAAGGCCAAGCCGGTTATTGATGAGCTTGACCGCCTACTCGCGGAATACTACGGTTTCAGCGCCACCGAACTCGAATTCATTTTGAACTACGACATCAAATATCGCTCAGGGCGTGATAGTGAACAAGACTGATCTCGGGAATAACGAACCGCAGCAATCGAGCAGCACATTCGGTGTTGCAGTGAATAGTCATTCACCCGAACCAGAGCCTGATGGAAGCCAACTCTCACTTTTTGCACCTGATCAGGTCGTAGAGCAGAAGGCTGCACTCCCGACACCACGCCGACGCAAACGGCACACGGCTGAACCTGTGGCAGCGCACCGTTCACGTCGGCGCACAGATCCCCCTGCTTGGCCACCCCACGATCGCTTCCCCTACAACAATTCGTGTGCGGGTCAGACCGTGGGTTCACGCGTTTTGGAAGAACTTCGCACCTCACGCAGCCCTCTGATCATCACTGGCTATACATCGCTATCATTCGTAATTGATCTTCTGGCCCACTATCGCAGCCAATCGGACGTGGCGTATGTGCGCCTACTCTTGGGCCATCAACGGGCGGGAAGTCCAAGACCAAGGGAACGTCGTCGTTACCAATGGGGCCGGACGACATCTTGCTCTTGCAACGTGCCATTCGGCAGTTCATGTTGCGGCGCACCAAACGGCAGTTTAACGCGCTGATTGATCAAGAGCCAGAGGCGTATCGGAATAGGTTGGGCAATCTGTGTCGCTATCCAAAGACACGGGCGCAATACTACCCAACGAACGAAACTGAGCAGGATCAGCGCTGGATCGTGGCCGTGCGCAATGCCCTCGCAAAATTGAACGGGATGGCATTTGTGCATAAAGTGCTGCGTGTGCCTGACTCGCCGCGCTGGCGTAATCATGCTGAACCGGATCGCGCTTGGCTTGAAGGGATGCTGCAAAGTGCCAAAGCGCTGGCAGGCTATCACGTACTGGCTGCCTTGCGTTCGTCCCGGCTTGCCGCCCTTGAACACCTCTTTGGTACCCGCGCAGCTTGGAGCGAATACTATGAAGAGCCGGTACCACTGAAACATACCGCAGAAACCGGAAATCTGCGTAATCGGGTTCGGCAACTTGGCGGGACATTACCGGTGAACCAACTCACCATTGCGGATCTACCTGCCATTCTTACCAATCCAGAATCTCATCGTATTGCTTGTGAACGTGATGCCGAAATATACGATGCTATTGGTGAAATTATTCGTAAAATATCAGATCAGCGGGAGGCAAGTAAAGCGCGTCTTATTGCCAAGTTGCTTGAACACCACCATCTGCTCATCGCGTTCGATGCTCGCCCCATCACCTTACATGGACTCGCGAGACGCCTCGCAGATGATCGCATTCAGATCAGGATAGCCACATCTGAACGGCCTCAGGATTGCCAGAAGGTCATGCAAGAATTCAGATTGGGTTCAGAGGCTTCACACATTGTCGCGCTATGCACCGACGCGATGTCCGAGAGTATCAATCTTCAAGCGGCATCTGCCATTGTCCATCTCGATCTTCCTACCGTGGTGCGTCGTCTCGAACAACGTGATGGGCGTCTCAATCGTATGGACAGCGATCATGGTGAAGTGGAGTCCTGGCTTCCGCAAGACAGCAAGGCATTTGCGCCGATAAGCGGTGAGGAGTTGATCTATCGGCGCTACCGCATGGTCGAAACCCTGCTCGGCGGTAACGTTGTGCTGCCAGATGATCTCGCTCTGGCTGATCCAGAGGAGGAAGAACGCGAAGCAGATGACGAATCCGCCACCACTCTGATCACTCCTGAGCGTATTGTCCAAGATCGTGATCAACGTGAACAAATCCAGGAAGCAATTCCAGATGCGTTCTCACCAGTACGTTCGCTCGTTATCGGCGACCAGGCGCTGGTTGCTCCTGCCACCTACGAGCATTACCGCCGTGGGCAAGCACGCGTTATCTCATCGGTGACGGCTGTTTGTGCCGAAAAGCCGTGGGTCTTTCTGTGCCTCGCTGGATCAGACATGGGCGCGCCGCGCTTCGTACTGATGAGTTCGGATGCCACACCGCCACAGACGGGGCTTGAGGAGATCTGTGAACAACTACGGTCGTGGCTCGGATCGCATGCGCCCCAACGCGCCTTCGATCACGCGGCTGCCGAACAACTGAACACCTATCTAAAGCGCTTGAATACGCACGATGAGTTGCTTCTGCCACGCAAAAAGCAGCGTGCGCTGGCCGAGATGCGTCTCATTTTACCAAAATACCGCCCTTCTAAGCCCCAGCGACGGCGCAGTAATGGTGACGAGACGGCTGAACCCGACGCGGTAGCACCAGAGCGCATCGAGGTGATTGATGCGCTCCTTGATCTGCTGAACAACCGAGGCGAACGATGCGCTCGTGATGGGCGACGGATTACACCGGATCTGGGCATACTTGCCGACCTCTGGCTTTACCTCATCCGGCCTGCCTGGGCAGAAGTTGCTCGATCCAGTCGCCGGAAGATCTTGCTCTTACGTGACCTGCGAGAGTACCTTGGGAATCACCCACCAGAGACTACCGAACTGGATCAACTTCTGTACGAAGAGGGCTTATGGGTCAAACCACTCGACGAGCGGGTGGTTGCCGCGCTTGTTGGTGTACCTGATGATACGTTGTAACATGCTGAGGGTGCTTTTCAATGGCATCAACACTACCCGATTTTACTTATTGCACAAGCGCTTGAAGCGATCATCTCCCCCAACGATATCACCTCTTATTCACATCCCTAAAACTATGAATGGGCGGCTCATGGGAGGCTGAAGTACAGGAACGATAATAGTGCTTATCGTTCCTGTGCTGCGCGGAAATGGCCTGATATTGGCGCTAGGGGAACGGTAACATGTTGCAAATTGGCCCATTTGTGGTATCTTTACGAGAACGATAAATCGAGTAATGAGTGGCAAGTGACAAGTGACAAGCAGGGTATGCCACATAGCGATGAGGTCTGACGTGATTAGCCCCCCTACTGCTGAAGGCTTTGCGCCCTTGCGCCCTTGCGTCAAGAAACCCGTTGTATTTGGAAAGGCATTGCCCCCCTATGCATCCCGACCCCCTCGCGTCCTACTTGGCCCACCTCGACCAGCACCTGACCTCCCGTGGCCGGCGCGCCTCGCCAGCAACGCTGCGGGCGATCCGTTCCGACCTGCGGGCCTTCATCGCCTGGTGGCAATCGGCTCGCCCTGTCGCCTTCAACCTGGCTCTGGTGCTCGACACCGATCTCGACGACTACCTCACCCAGCGTCAGCGCGACGGGCGCGCCGCCGCGACGATCAATCGCGGCAATGCCTCGCTACGCAACTGGTTCGCCTGGGCGGTTGGCGAGGGGCTAATTGCCCACAACCCGACCGGCAGCCTGCACGATCTTGTAGTGGAAGAGACCGCGCCGCGTGGTCTCACCCTCGACGGCGTGGAATGGCTGCTCCGCGCTGCGGCCAAACTGGATGATCCATTGGAGCGGTTGCGCGACACCGCGATGATCGTGCTGCTCTCCGACCTGGGCCTGCGCTCGCACGAGGCGGCCAGCCTCGAACTGCGCGACCTTGATCTCGACGGCGGAGCGGTTACGGTGCGCATGGGCAAAGGGCGCAAAGCGCGCCGCATCCTGATTGACCTTGACGGCCCGACGATGCGCCGCTTGCGCGCCTACCTCGACACGTTTTATCTCGCGGCCAGCCCGCAGGTCAAAGTTGAGCCAGCCGCCCGCGAAGCCGGCACCGTTCTCTTCCTGTCCGCACGCCACCGCGCCAAGCCAGGCCGTCCGTGGGAACCAGGCATGCAGACCGTGACGATGCGCAAGCGCATGATCGCCCTGCGCCAGAGCGCCGTGGCCCTCGTGCGTACCCAGATCGAGCAAGAGTGCGACCCAGAGCGCAGCGAGGCGCTACGCGATCTCATCCGCGACCTCGAGACGTGCAGCCCGCACACCCTGCGCCACGGCTTGGCCTATCGCCTCTACGCAGCAGGAGCCACCACCAAGACCGTCGCCCGCCAATTCGGCCACAGCCGCGAGAGTACCGCGATGAAGTATGGCAAGCAGAAAGACAAAGAGATCCGTGGGCTGATGGGGCGGGCGAATCGGAGGGAGGTGGGGGCAGGGTAGGGAAGAGAGATGGGGATCGATAGAACCAACCTCTCGTCGCTGGTATTACCTCACCCCTCATTCATGGCTCAGGCTCTGGCGCGGGCGTGGCCGCAGGCGCACCAGAGCATGGCGGTGGAGCGTGCCGTCGGGCATAGTAGAAACTACTGCGCGGCACCCCCAGCGCAGCACAGGCCGCAACAACCCCGATCAGCGGCGCGAGTTCATGGACGCTGGCCAGCATCAGCGTGCGCCGTTCGGCGTGGTCGGCATCAGGGTGACAAGCCGCAAGGAGACTCCTTTGGATGCTTAGAATCGCCTCAGCCTGCTGCAACTCGCTCTGGAGCCGTGCCGCTTCCTGAGAGAGCCGGGCAAGCTCTTGCTGGCGTGGGTCGCAGATCTGGGGCGGTCGTCCAGCGGTAGGGATAGCCTCGTTCTCCAACACCCCACGACCGCGCTGGATGCGCCAACGGGCGATATGCGAAGAGTAGATCCCGTGGCGGCGCAACAACGCCCCGCGCCGCGCATCGCCCTTAGGCAACGCCTCATACTCGGCAAGAATGGCAAGGCGCTGCACCGGCGTCCATTGCTTGGCGGGCCGCGACGTCACCTCTGGCGAGTCCTGGGCTGGGTTGGCGGGAGCTTGGGTGGTCATGGATGCTTTCTCGTTCTACCGCTCTCAAAAAACCTATTTCCGGGGAGAGATCTGCTCAAAGGTAGTCTAGCACATAGGGCCTCGCGACGATCGTCGCGGGGTTTTTTAGTCTCCGTCCCCCGAAGGGGCGTAGAGGCGGCCTATAGCTCTGCATGCTGCCGATAAGATTGTGGGATGCGCCGGATGGCCCTCACCCCCCTGCCCCCCTCTCCCGCGTGGCGGGAGAGGGGGGTGAGGCTTTGAGATTCTTGGCGTTGCAATGGGGGTTATACATCTATACGAACATGAGCGTAATAAAATATAACGTCGTTTTCGTATTCATATATCCAACGTTCAGGCTTAAGCAAGCGCAGCGCGTAGCATTTGCCATACCGTTTCTGCATCGTTGTCAATCTGGTCATTCATCAAGCGAATGACACGATACCCTGCCGTATGCAGTGCCGCAGTTCGTGCGTGATCATAGGCGATCTGATCATCGTCGTGGTGTATTCCGCCATCTACCTCTACAACCACACGTTGCTCGATACAGCAGAAGTCAACAATGAAGTGTCCAATGGGGTGTTGTCGGCGAAATTTCCACCCATCCAAACGGCGATGACGAAGTGCCTCCCATACGAGGGTTTCGGCTGCGGTTGGGGCTTGGCGTAATTCACGGGCGCGAGCCTGCTTGATTGCTGCAGTGCGCCAGCGGTGACGCGAGAACCGTGTCATGGCTTTCTCCTAGTGTATACCAAACACTGAGCAGATTTGGGGCTTTTTCCTTTGCCTGCCCCCACCAACCCACCAGCCACACCCCCTCTCCCGCCACGCGGGAGAGGGGGCAGGGGGTGAGGGCCATCCGTGGCTTCCCCATCACCTATTCGTGGCCCCTAGATTCAATGTTCTGTCCGCCCATGAACCGTCCCCCTCAGGGGCGTAGGGTACTTCCGAGCACTCTGGGTTTTGGGCACACGCCCACTACTCCAGATCGGTCTCCGTCCCCCTCAGGGGCGTAGGGTACTTCCGAGATCCGACAACTACGTCGGGCTGCAACAGGTGCGCGGGCTGAAGTCTCCGTCCCCCTCAGGGGCGTAGGGTACTTCCGAGGGGGCCGTAGTCCACTTTGAGGGCCAAGCCCTCGAGTCTCCGTCCCTTCAGGGGCGTAGGGTACTTCCGAGGTTGGTTGCCCCCGAAACTGGCCCCAGCGCCGCCGACATGTCTCCGTCCCCCTCAGGGGCGTAGGGTACTT
>RSAS01000150.1 GCA_003934145.1 Candidatus Viridilinea halotolerans
AATCACCTATCCGTGACTTGCCGAGCGAATGTTCTGTCCGCCCTTAAACCCCGTCGGGCGGGGGCTTGCCCATTGCTTCAAGCACGCCTTATGCGCATGGCCAAGCCTACGAGGCTACTCACCAAAGCGAGGAGCAGCAGGGCGGCAAACGCAGGGGCGGGGCTGGCGGCGGTACGGGGGAGGCTCGCTGGAATGGCGGCAGGCGACCCGTCGCTGATGCGCCCGTCCAGTTGGGCACTCACGGGGCTGTTGGCCTGAATGTGGGCCCGTACTTGGTCGCGTAGATCAATGCCGGTGGCGGTGTGGCTGCCCGCACGGGCGAAGATTTCGCTGTAGCCCGCCGCAATCAGCCCTTGGAAGTCGGTTGTGGCAACTTGGTAGGTGGCGTTAAGATCCAGCGGCACGTAGCCCGCCGCTGGATTGGCCGGATCAGCCAGAACTTGGATGTTGCTCGCCCGGCCCTCGACGATGTTGAAGCGCACGCCGCTCACCTGCGAGAAGAAGTCGAAGCCGCGCCGCGAGACGCTATAGTTGAGCACCTCTTCAACCAATGCGCCATTCATGGGGAAGACGAGCAACTTGTTGGCGAAGGGCATGGATGTGCGCAGCGTCTCCTCAATGATCGGGCCGGGCGGAATGGCCTCGCGGAAGCCACTGGAGGTGATCAGCGCCAGGTGGCTGCCAGTGGCAGCACGGGCGATGTCGGTCACCCAATTGCCCAGCGTCGTCTCGCCGGTGAGCTTACCGCTCTCGGAGAGCTCTGTCGCGGCGGTGCCAATCTGGGCAAACATGGGCGCATAGGTCGGATCGGCCTCAAGCTCGGCTTGGAGCTGCGCGACGCGGGCAGCCACATCGGGATCGGCGGGCATGGTGGCATCCACCGGCAGCAATGCGCCGCTCACGTTCACCAAAACGCCTTCGCGGAAGCTGAGTTGCACCCGGCTGATGTAGGTGAGGTACTGATAGGGCGAAATCGAGTAGGTGTTTGTCCCCGGAAAGAGTTCCAATTCCCGCTTGAGATGGCTGTGGGTGCCAAAGATCAGGTCAATCCCGGGCACTTGTTGGGCTAAGCGCATATCATCTTCAAAATGGCCGTGGCCAATGCTAATCACCGCATTGACGCCCTCATCTTCGCGGAGGGTGCGCACAACCGCGCGGGCAGCGGCGACACTATCGCCAAAGGTTGCGTCCGCAAGCGGACGGCGCGCCGGGGGCACCAAGCGCTCGAAATCGGGGCCAACGACGGCAAAGACGCCCACCTTCACTTCACCCATGGTAAAAACCATGTAGTTCTTGTCGTTATGTAAGAAGAGCGGATTACCAGCAGCATCCAGCACATTCGCCCCCAGCAGGGGATAGTCAATTTGGCTGCGGCACTGCGCAAAATGGTCGGCCCCATAGTCGGCATCGTGGTTGCCAAAGGCCATCGCATCCACAATTCCATTGAACCAGGGCCATTCGATGCAGGTATACTTCACACCCCATGTGGGCACATCCAAATTCATCATATCGCCGCCATTAAAGATCAGCGTATTGGGATCAGCGGCAAATTGGCGCAGATAGCCCACCGCGCGTGCCACCCCACCCTGATCGGGCCGTCCCTCAGAATAAAAGGGCAACGCATGCGAATGGTAGTCGCTAAAGTGAAAGAGCGTCACCGTCGTGGTATCCTGAGCAGCAACCGGCGCAGCGTACGCAGCAATGAAGAGCAGCAACACGAGCAAGAGCGCGAAGGGTTTACGCATAGGGACCTCCTTAGCAAACTGGTAATCCGCGAGATGATGTTGCCATCATAACGTATCTTGGGCCGGTTTGCTTGGGCGTCATGGTGCGCCCTGCGGTGGGAAAGGGCGGCGCAGCCGCGTGCGGCGGGGGGCGGGGGCATGGGCCCATATGCATTACGTTAGGCATGGGAATGCCCCAAAACCCGCTCGTAGTAGGCGCTTTAGCGCCATCCAAGGGCTGTTTACGGGGCTAAAGCCCCTACTACGAACCTTGCTCGTCGGCTTACATTCATGCGTAGGGGGTATGGCCTCCGCAGAATCTCCCCATTCGGCGCAGGCGCGGGAACCTGGTTCCCGCACACACCCTACCCACACGTTACGGAGTAAACCATGAATAACGACGACTTCTACGCCAACCTTTCGCCGCTGAGCGATTTTGCGGCGCTCACCGAGGAGCAGAATTTTACGCCCCTGCCCGATGATTGGCATGTGGTGGTGACCGATGTGCTTGGTTCGACCCAGGCAATTGCGGCGGGGCGCTACAAGGAGGTCAATCTGCTGGGGGCGGCCTCGATTGTGGCCCTGCTCAACCTAGCTGGCCCGCTTGATCTGCCCTTCATTTTTGGTGGCGACGGTGCCTCGTTAGCCATTCCCAGCAGCCTGCTTGCGCCAACGCGCACGGCCTTGGCGGGCCTGCGCAGCCTAGCCAAGCAGCGTTACGAACTGGATCTGCGCGTAGGCGTGGTGCCCGTGGCCGACCTGCGGGCTGCCGAGCAAGAGGTGCGCGTGGCGCGGCTGCCGATTGCCGAACACTACACCCAAGCCATGTTTAGCGGCGGCATCGCTTACGCCGAGAGTCTGATCAAAGATCCGGCGCGCAACCACGCCTACCTGATCGCCGCCTCCGACAATCCCGATGCGCCCGACCTGAGTGGCCTGGAGTGTCGTTGGCAGGATGTGCCCAGCCGCCATGGCGAAGTGGTAAGCCTGCTCGTTATGCCGCAAGCGACGGCGGATGCATCGCGCGCCGCCACATTAAGCGCCGTACTCGCAGCGCTTCAGCAGCACTTTGGCAGCGATAGCGACTACCACCCCTTGGCCACCAGCCAGTTGCAAGCATCCCTGGTACCCGCTGCGCTGCGCGCCGAAGCGCAACTGCGCAGCCCGGCAGCCTTTGGCGCACGCCTGCGCTACCAAACCAACGTCTGGCTGATGATCTTTATGTTGCGCTTCTACCGCCAGTACGAACGACTCCTGGGCCGTCCACCCTGGTGGGATCGCTACCGCAGCCTCGCCTTCACCACCACCGACTACAAGAAATATGACGACACCCTGCGCATGGTCTTGGCGGGCAACACCACGCAGCGCACAAAACTTGCAGCATGGCTTGAAGAACAGTACCAAGCCGGACGCCTGCTTTACGGCATGCACGTCGCCGACCGCGCCATTTTGACCTGTCTGGTCTTCGAGCGCATGGGGCGTCAAGTCCATTTCGTAGACGGGGCCGATGGCGGCTACGCGCTGGCGGCGCGGGCGCTGAAGGAGCGCTTGGCGGCGAGGTAGGAGGCGGCGAGGTAGGGGAGGCGGGAGGCGGGACGCGGGAGGCGGGACGCGGGAGGCGGGAGGCGGGACGCGGGAGGCGGGACGCGGGAGGCA
>RSAS01000507.1:0-3184 GCA_003934145.1 Candidatus Viridilinea halotolerans
TCTCCCACGTTGTGGGAGAGGGGGCGAAGATACTGAGATTCTTGGCGTTGCAATGCGGTTCCAGGGTGGGGGGCGTACAGATTTTCTGTCCGTCCATGAACGCAAGCGGGAAAGGGGGTAGGGGGGTGAGGGCCAAAGAACGCATCCTCACCACAAATTCGTAGCAACCTGAATAAACCCCCCCTACCCCCTATCCCCTATCCCCTACCCCCTACCCCCTATCCCCTATCCCCTATCCCCTATGATCCGCTCTGTGATTCCGGGCGATCTCTGGGGGCTGCGGCGTAAGCCGCGCCACCAGGTCATCCTCTATACCGAAGGATTGCTGGCGCAGGCTCATCGCCCGGCATGGTTTGCGCTGCGCTGCATGCTTCAGGGCAATGGGCGCGAACGCAATAGCGCGATCTATCAGGAGCGCGGCGATACTGCGGTGGTTCAAGCCCAAGGCCGCTATGGCCGCCCTGAGCAGGATGTCACCTATTTGGCGGCGAGTGGCACCCGTGCGCCCCATATGTCTAGCGACTATGAGGTCTGGTATTGGCTGCTTGAACGCATCTGTCAAAATGCGAGCGCCAGTTATGTCCAGCGCCTCTATGCGGCCTTGCCGCGTGAACATAATGAATTGCGTGAGATCTTTCGGCAAACCGGTTTTCATACCTATGCCCATGCCATCATTCTGCAACTCTCGGGGCCAGATTGGGATCAGCGCACGACGCTGGCCGCGATGCGCACTCAGACGCGCCGCGATCACTGGGCTATTCATAAACTCTATGGCGCGCTTACGCCCCATCCGGTGCAACAGGCCGAGGTGCGCAATGCGCGCCATTGGGGTATGCCGCTCACCGGCGACTGGGTTGGGCCCCGGCGTTCCGCGTGGGTGCTTGGGCCGGATGACGATCTCACCGGCTACTTGCGTCTCACCAGCGGCCCCCAAGGCCACGTCTTTAGCCTCATGATCCGCCCCAATGCCCGCGATGTCGCTGTGGATGTCTTGCGCTTTGGCCTTGCCCGCCTTAGCGATAACCGTCCCGTCTTTCTGCTGCTGCGTGAGTACCAAGGCGAACTGCTTGCCCCCGCTGAGGGCCTTGGCTTTCAGACCATGGGTGAACAGGCGCTCCTCGTGAAACATACGGTTGTGCCAGTACGACGCATGCTCCTCGCACCGTCGTTGGAGACCGGTTTGGAATCACGCATCCCCGCCCGCCGCATTGCCGCCCCCAGAGAGGACGCAAATCCCTATGCCTGAGCAACCAATTGGCTCTGACGATATTAACCTGCTCCTTGCGGCGCTGCCCCCCCATATTACGGCGGCGATCCAAGCAAGTGTCGGCGATCCCGCTGATCTGCTGGAGATTGTGCTCGATCTTGGACGCCAACCCGAGGCGCGCTACCGCGACCAAGAGATTTTGCTCAGTGAGCGCGAAGTTACCCAGGATGCGATCGATGGCGTGATTGCGCGCATCGGTGAGTTTGGCGAAGATAACCGCGCCGGTATTCCGCGCACGCTCCACCGCATCTCCGGCATCCGCAATCGCAAGGGGGTGGTCATTGGCCTCACTTGTCGCGTGGGGCGCGCCGTCTTTGGCACTATGACGATCATTCGCGATCTGGTCGAAACCGGCAAGAGTATCCTGCTGCTCGGTAAGCCCGGCACCGGCAAGACGACGCTGCTGCGTGAGACGGCGCGCGTCCTTGCGGATGATCTGCGTAAGCGCGTGGTGATTGTGGATACCTCGAACGAAATCGCCGGCGACGGCGATATTCCCCACCCCGGCATTGGGCGCGCCCGCCGCATGCAGGTGCCGCGTCCCGCCGAACAGCACAACGTCATGATCGAGGCGGTCGAAAACCACATGCCCGAAGTGATCGTGATTGATGAGATTGGCACCGAACTCGAAGCCATGGCCGCCCGCACCATCGCCGAACGCGGCGTGCAACTGGTCGGCACCGCCCACGGCAATACCCTCGATAATCTCATGGTCAACCCGACCCTCTCCGATCTCGTTGGCGGCATCCAAGCGGTGACGCTGGGCGACGACGAGGCGCGACGGCGCGGTACGCAGAAGACGGTCTTGGAGCGCAAAGCGCCGCCCACGTTCGCTGTGCTCGTTGAGATCCAGAGTTGGGATCGCGTCATTGTCTACGAAGATGTGGCGGCGGCGGTAGACGCCATCCTGCGCGGCGAAGCGCCGCCCGCCGAGGAGCGCTCGCGTGATGCAGATGGCAACGTGCAGACGGTGGCGGTGCAGCGCGAACTGATCGATGCCCCGGCGCTGGGGCGGCGCAACGGTGGTCAGCGCGAGCGTATGGGCGGTGGGCGCGGCGGGCGCAGCGAGATGATGATGGGCACAGCCGGGCCGCGTCTGCGCGATCGCCCAAGCCTCTCTGAACAGCCTGATGGCCCAAGCACCAGCGCCAGCCCGAGCAACGCCGCCACCCAACGCATCTTCCCCTTCGGCGTTAGCCGCAACCGCCTCGAGAACGCCATCGAACGGCTGCGCGTCCCTGCCGTCATCGTGCGCGACATGAAGGACGCCACCCTCGTCATGACCCTAAAGAACTACTACCGCCAAAGCGCCCAACGCCTGCGCCAAGCCGAAGAACAGGGTGTGCCCGTCTACGTCCTGCGCAACAACACTATCACCCAGATGGAACGGCAACTCGCCATGGTCTTCAACCTGCGCGACCCCGAATTGGAGAGCAGCCCCTACGGATCGCGCCACGGCGACGAGGGCAGCAGCAGCGTGGAAGATGCGTTGCTCGAAGTCGAAAGCGCCATCACTCAAGTGATGAACGGCGAGGAACTCGCCGTCGAACTCGCGCCGCGCAGTAGCTACATTCGCAAACTTCAGCACCAAATGGCCGACCGCTACAACCTGCGCTCCGAGAGCCGTGGCGAAGAGAGCAATCGCCGTGTTAAAATCTTTCGGTGATTAGGGTATAATGCTTGCGCAAATCCTTACTTTTTCGTTTATGGGGCGGCGGGAGGAAGCGAGGGAACCAAGTTCCCTCGCGCACCCTGCCGGTTGCGGGAGGAAGCGAGGGAACCAAGTTCCCTCGCGCACCCTTGCCCCACGGGGCGGCGGGAGGAAGCGAGGGAACCAAGTTCCCTCGCGCACCCTGCCGGTTGCGGGAGGAAGCGAGGGAACCAAGTTCCCTCGCGCACCCTGCCGGTTGCGGGAGG
>RSAS01000507.1:3284-3379 GCA_003934145.1 Candidatus Viridilinea halotolerans
AAGCGAGGGAACCAAGTTCCCTCGCGCACCCTTGCCCCACGGGGCGGCGGGAGGAAGCGAGGGAACCAAGTTCCCTCGCGCACCCTGCCGGTTGC
>RSAS01000405.1 GCA_003934145.1 Candidatus Viridilinea halotolerans
TCTGTGGGGGCCATGCCCCCACGCCCCCGCCGGGCGGGAGCTTCTGTGGGGGCCATGCCCCCACGCCCCCGCCGGGCGGCTACAATTGTACTTCTGTGAGCAAACGATAGGCTGCGGCAAGCGCGGTGCCGCTGATCGCGCCGGCGACGACGTCGCCGGGGTAGTGTACGCCCAGGTAGATGCGGGAGAAGCCGGTGAGGGCGGCAAGACTGTACCAGTATAGCCGTAGTTCGGGGTAGTGGCGGCTGAGCAGGTACGCTCCGGCGAAGGCGGCGGCGGAGTGGCCCGAGGGGAAGGAGTAGGTGCCCGGTTTGCGCCCGACGGCGATGGCTTGCACGATGTCAATGAAGGGCCGTCGTCGCCGGAAGGCGTTCTTGATCGGGTACTCGACGCTCATGGCGGCGAACCACATGGGCGGCGCAATGGTGCGCAACGCCGCAGGCCCCCGCTGGCGGTCGAGCGCGGCGGCGAGCAGGAGGATGGCAACCCAGCCTAGGCCGCCATTCATGGCGCTGGTGAGGCCATACATAAAGTGGTTGACCACCGCCGGGTGGGGGAGTTGGTTGATGGCTAGGAAGAGGCGTGTATCAATGGCTTGGTAGGGCTTCATGCGCTGTAGCAGTTCGTCGCGCAGCAACTGGAGTGGCTTGGCCAATTCGGGGGCCACCCCCGGATCTGGGCTGGTTACGCGCTGCGCGGCCTGTTCGAGTGCTTCGCGCTGGGCGTCTTCGCGGGCAGCGAGCTGCGCCGCCGTCTCGATGATTGCGCCCGCAATGCCTGCCGCGCCCGGCTGGCGCGCGGCCCGGCGCACCGCGTCATCGGGGCGTTCGTCAAGGTGGCCCGCCTCGTCGGCGCTGGCGGGAAACTCGGCGGCTAAACGCAACAATTCGTCCACCACCTGGCGCGCCTGATCGGGGCCAATCACTTGGTTGAGGCGTGTGCGGAGTACCTCGGTGACCGAGTCCACGCGCTGCGCCTCTTCCGCATCTACGGGCGCAACCGCCACGAGGGCCGGTAGTTCGTCGGACGTTGGTGTTGTCACGCGGCGCGCCACATAGTCCGGGCCGACCACACAGCGCACGGCGGCAGGCACTACCGCGATCTGCACGGGGGTTTTGCCCGCCAATTCGCCATCCAGTTGCACCGGCAGGGACGGCTTGGTATTGATTGAGATGTGCTGGCGTGCTTGCAGGTAGCGGATGCGCTCATCGCGGCGCTGACGGCCCACTAACGCAGCCCATGCCACCCCCAAGTAGCCGCGAAAGGTTTTCGCATTGATGATACAGATGTCGATCACGCCATCATCAGGCTCGATGTGTGGCCCCCAACTCAGCGGCGGCTGACCCATGGCGCCACCGTTGGCCACCAAAATCTGCGAGGCGCGCAGACGCTGGCGTTGACCATCCACTACCAGCATAAAGCGGCGCGGCTGAAAGTCCAAGAGCCAACGCATGCCTACGGCGATATAGGCCAAACGGCCAAAACGGCGCTTCATATCGCGGCTGGTGTCGCGCTGCATCAGTGACGTGATGCCCACACTGATGTGTAACAACCCTAGTTGCGCACCCATACGCATCCCGTCCACCCGCGTCGTCGTCAGATCAGCGGCGAGCAGGGTCACCGCCGCCGTAAGTTCCGTAGGAAGAGCCAATACCTCCGCCATCACATTGGCCGTGCCGGTGGGCACAATGCCCAAAATGGCCTCACGCCCGACGAGAGCCGCAGCGACCAGCGAGACCGTCCCGTCGCCCCCGGCGGCCACAACCAACTCAGTCCCTGCGTCCAACGCAGCGCGCACCAACGCGGGAATATCTTCGTCTGCGGCCCCCGTCGTCTCATACACACTGAGGTGACGTTCGGTGCCACCGAGGTACTGTTCGAGCGTGGCGCGCACGACGGCGCTATCGCTCGTGCCAGCCACGGGGTTAAGTACCACAAAGATTTTTTGGGCGCGTTGGGGCTCATGGGGCATGAGAGAATCCTTTTCTTTTTGGTGTAGGGCGTATTGACGGCTTCGCCGTCAATACGCCCTACACAACGTTATGGGGGCGGCTTCGCCGCCCCCAGAGACATGAATGCGTAGGGCTACTGCCCTACAACCCGCTGGTGGGGTGCCGCCCCCATGCGTATGAACTTAAGCCGGCGAGCGCGGTTCGTAGCAGGGGCTTTAGCCCCGTAAGCAGCCCTTGGACGGCGCTAAAGCGCCTACTACAAGCGGGTTTTGAGACATCCCCAGGCCTAACTTAATGACCATGGGGCATGCGCCCCCGCCGGAGTAAGGGCGCATGCGCGCCCTTACTCCTCTGCCTCATCAAGGCTCAAGGCGCGCAGACGGGCCGCGAGGCGGGCGGCGCGCGTTTCGGCGGCGCTGGCGCGAGCTTCGGCCTCGGTACGCGCCTTAGCCTCTTGGATGGCACGCGTTTCGGCTTCGGCAGCGCGCGTTTCGGCGGCGGCACGCGCTTCGGCTTCTTGCATAGCCCACTCGGTCGCGGCGAAGGCTTCTTGCACG
Organism: Candidatus Viridilinea halotolerans; assembly: GCA_003934145.1. Classification (GTDB taxonomy): domain Bacteria; phylum Chloroflexota; class Chloroflexia; order Chloroflexales; family Chloroflexaceae; genus Viridilinea; species Viridilinea halotolerans. The sequence goes on from RSAS01000405.1 coordinate 2,510, forward strand.
ACGGTTACGTAATCGCCCAGTTCATTGCCGTTGGCGTCGTAGCAGACGACGCGATCTTCGTCGGTGCCCAGCCAGAGGTTGGCGGCGTAGAGCCACATGCGTTTTTGGGCATCAAGCGTTTGCGGGTAGTAGCTGCCATCGAGCATGCGGTAGCCGAGCAGACGGAGTTGGCGTTGCCCGCGACGGCCTGCGTCGTCCACAATCACATACTGCAAGACACCGGCCTGTTCGTAGTGTTGCACCTTATCGTAGAGATCGTTGCGCCGCGTTTCGGGCGAAGTGAGTTCAATGATCAGCGCGGGGCGCACACCCTCTTGGGCCACGTTGAAACTCCGCCAATTGTGGCGTTGCGTCAGGCCCGGCAGCACCATCAGATCGGGGCTATGGGGGTGCAGGTCGGGAACATCCCAGACAATTCGTACATCACTCAGCACCACCGCCAAACCTGAAGGCTCAAGTTGGGCGCGCAGCGTCTGCGTAAGGTACATCCGATCCGTCTCGTGGCGGTCGCTATGCACGATGGCATCTCCCAATTCAGGGTGGAGAACGTCCTGCAGCGTAAGGGGTACGCGCTCATAGTTTTCGGCATCGAGCGGCAAGGGCCGATGCACATAGCGCCACCCGTAGCGCCACACGTCCTCGTCATTGGCGGGGGAGGGGGGCTGTTGGGGTTGGGCTGAAGTGGTCATGATTTTATTATACTACCCTGTCGCTGGGGCTGCGCCGCGTTGTTGGGGCTGCGCCCCAACCCCCCATTTTTGTTGCTTTTTGGCGGCTTCGCCGCCAAAAAGCAACAAAAAGAGCTTTTCGGGGGAGGCTTCGCCTCCCCCGAACCCCCACCGGAGGTGACTTTGACGTAGC
>RSAS01000362.1 GCA_003934145.1 Candidatus Viridilinea halotolerans
TTTCGCAGGAATCAATAAATGGGAAACGGTGGAATCACTAGCGAACATGGAGTCATAAATGCGACGTTACTACAGTTCTTCAGATCATGTTTCTAGAACCTCCCCTTGCAAATTGTTTTTCTAAGAAACTATATTATCATGTACACGCTGAGCAGTCTATGATCATTTTGTGGTTTTTCTGGTCAAGAATAGATAAAGGTAAAAACAAGGTAAAACAAAAAACTAAGAAAGAACTTGGCTCCTCCTTAGTACCCTCTCCATAACTGCGGGGCAGCCGACTGACAAACCCGCCCAAGTCTGGTAAACTATAGTTTTTCAGGTAATGCTTTGGGATCTCCAGAATGGCGGATGGGGTTTTAGGGGAGGGCGAAGCCCTCTCCTAGCCCCTCCCCATTCCCGATTCTTTATCTGAAAAACTATAGACACGCCGGTAGGTCGCTGATTATGAACGAACGTATCTATGTCGCCCTGGATGTCGAGACCACCGGTCTCTCGCGGGACGCCGACGAACTGATCGAAGTCGCGGCGGTGAAGTTTCGCCCTGGCGAGATCTTGGAGCAGTATAGCCAGTTGGTGCGCCCGCGTCAGCCGTTGCCGTTGAAGATTACGCGCATCACCGGAATTACGCCCGCTGATCTGGAACAGGCACCCACATTTAATGCGATTGGGGCTGATTTTGTGCAGTTCGTCAAGACGTATCCAATTGTGGGCCATTCGGTAAGCTTTGATCTTGAAATGTTGCGCAAGCAAGGCATGAATTTTAGTCAGCCGGTCTATGATACCTTTGATCTAGCAACGCTGCTGATGCCCCAAGCGCCTATCTACAAATTGACCGCCTTGGCGGCCAATTTGGGCATTCCTCACCCCGACGCGCACCGCGCATTGAATGATGCGCTGGTTACGGCGCACGTCTTCAACCATCTGCTGGGCATGATTGAGCAGTTGGCACTTGACGATTTGAGTGAGGTGGTGCGACTAAGTGGCAAGATTGACTTTGCCATCCGCGATCTCTTTGAGACGGCGCTGCGCGAACGGGCCAAAAATGTCTTTGTGCTGGGGCCGGGTGGCCCGGCGGCGATGCTGCAACCAAGCCCCGAATGGGTGCCGCTCAAGCCGACGAATGATCAGCGCCCGCTCGATCTCACGGCAATTACCGCCTTCTTTGCGCCCAGCGGCCCGCTCGGCCAGCGCTTCGCGGGCTACGAGCCGCGTGAGCCGCAGGTGGCGATGGCCAGAGCGGTGGCCCAAGCCTTCAACCACGGCGAGCCACTGCTCGTCGAAGCGGGCACCGGCACCGGCAAGAGCCTCGCTTACCTGACGCCCGCTGCCATGTTTGCCGCCCGCCGCGGCGAGCGCGTGATTGTCTCGACCAATACAATCAACTTGCAGGATCAACTCTTTTTTAAGGATGTCCCCGACCTGCAACGCATCATGGCTGCGGCCAACGAGCCACCCTTCAATGCGACGCTGCTCAAAGGGCGCAGCAACTACCTCTGCCTCCGCCGCTACCACGAACTGCGCAAACACGAGAATCTTGCGCCCGAAGAGGTGCGCACCCTGCTCAAAGTGCAACTCTGGCTGCCCACCACCACCAGTGGCGACCGGGCCGAACTGCTGCTCATCGAGCGCGAAGTGAACGCCTGGGGCCGCGTTTGTGTTACTCCAGAGACCTGTAGCGGCCCGCGTTGCGACCACTTCCGCGAATGTTTCTTCTTCCAAGCGCGCCGCCACGCCGAAGCCGCCCATATCGTGATCGTCAACCACGCCCTGCTCATCGCCGACTTGGCCAATCAGTCGAAGGTGCTGCCCGCCTACGACCACCTGGTGATCGATGAGGCCCACAATCTTGAAGAAGAGGCCACCGACCAACTCAGTTTTGAACTGGATCAGTCCCAATTGCTCAAGTTTCTCGACGACATCCATCAGACCGGGGGGGCCCTCAATGTTTCGGGCCTCATCAGCGAACTGCCAAGCCTGCTACAGGCTATGCCCGGCGCAGCCAGCGAAAAGATTGCACAACACTGCGAGCATGTGCGCCCTTGCGTAGACCGGGCGCGCACTGCCGTCTACGAGTGCTTCAACCTACTGGCAGCCTTTGTCGCGGGCGAAAGCAAAGAGAGTTTCTACGATCCGCGCATTCGTATTACAAAGGAAGTACGTAAACGTGATGACTGGCCCGCAATTCAGGCTGCTTGGGCCTACCTGAACGACACCTTAGCCACCATTGGCAACGACCTGAGTGGCATTGACGCCCTGCTGCGCGAATTGCAGAAGGAGGGCGCGGAGGGGTGTGAAGATTTCTTGTTACGCGTCGAATTCATGGTGCGTTTCGCCACCGAAGTGCGTGTCAATACCGGCCACATCTTTGCTGGCGACGAAGCGAGCATCTGTTGGATCACCCATGATCGTCAGCGCGACAACATCAACCTCACCGCCGCCCCGCTCAGCGTGGCCGAAATTCTTCAAGCCCAACTTTTTGCCCAAAAGCAGACCTGCATTCTCGCCTCGGCGACCCTGACGGTTGAAGCCGATTTTACCTTCATGAAGAGCCGTTTGGGGCTGAACGAAGCCGACGAGCTACTACTCGAATCACCTTTCGACTATGAACAGCAGGCACTCGTCTTTCTGCCCAACGACATGCCCGAACCCAACCAGCGCGGCTACCAGCAAGCGGTCGAAGCGACCCTAATCGCCCTCTGCACCGCCACCGGCGGGCGCACCCTCGCGCTTTTCACCGCCAACAACAGCCTCAAGCAGACCTACGCCGCCATCCAGGATGAACTAGAGGAGCAAGAGATCGCCGTGTTGGGCCAGCGGATTGACGGCAGCCGGCGCGCCATCCTTGATCGCTTCAAAGAATTCCCGCGCACCGTCCTTCTCGGCACCGCCAGCTTCTGGGAAGGCGTAGACGTCGTAGGCGACGCCCTATCGGTGCTGGTGATCACCAAGCTGCCCTTCAACGTCCCCACCGACCCCATCTTCGCCGCCCGCAGCGAAATCTTCGGGCGCGATGCCTTCGAGCTCTTTGCCGTCCCGCAGAGCATCCTCCGCTTCAAACAGGGCTTCGGACGGCTCATCCGCAGCCGCGACGATCGCGGCATCGTCGTCGTCCTCGACAAGCGCCTGCTGAGCAAAAAGTATGGTGCCCAATTTCTCGCCTCGCTGCCCCATACCCGTGTCCTCAAAGGCGCCCTCAAGCAACTCCCCCAGCTTGCAGCGCGCTTCCTCGCCGCCAAGCAAGAGGGCTAACGCCCGTCGCACGGGGGCTTGGGGGCCAAGCCCCCAACGAAGCCCCCGTGCGGCGGGGGGGTGGGGGCGGACAGAACATTCGCTCGGCAAGTCACGGATAGGTGATTGGGATGCCAC
>RSAS01000346.1:0-5020 GCA_003934145.1 Candidatus Viridilinea halotolerans
TCTGTTCTTCTGTTCTTCTGTTCTTCTGTTCTTCTGTTCTCCTGTTCTTCTGTTCCTCTGCTCCCCTGCTGTAAAGAAACTGGTAACACCCTATGGATCCAATCCAGATTCCTCCGGTAGATCTCGCCCTGGTTGCGCCCTTGCTTACCGTTACGGCATGGGCGCTGGTGCTCTTGCTGGTGGATGCCTTTGTGATTCCTGACGAGCGCAAGAAGTTGACGGGCTATTTGGCGCTGGCGGGCCTTGCGGTGAGCGCGGTGGTGGCGTTGCCGCTCTGGAATGTGAGCGGGAGCACCTTTAGTGATATGGTGGTGCTGGATCGTTATAGCCTAACGCTCACATGGCTCTTTTTGCTGATTGGGGCCTTGACGATGGTGATGGCGCTCGATTATCTGCCGCGCCACGAGATTGAGCAGGGTGAATTCTATCCGCTGATCATGTTTGCGGTTGCGGCGATGATCCTGTTGGTGCAAGCGACCGACCTGGTGGTGATGTTCCTAGCGATTGAGTTGCTCTCGCTGACACTCTATGTGCTGACAGGCTTTGCTTATCCGCGCGTCACCTCGGAAGAGGCGGCGATGAAGTACCTGGTTATGGGTGCGTTCGCGGCGGGCTTTTTTGTCTACGGGATTGCGTTGGTCTATGGGGCGACGGGCACGACCAATTTGGCGACGATTGGGGCGCAGTTGGCGGCGAAGCCCTTTGTGCTGAACGAACATGTGTTGCTGATGGCGGGCGCGGCATTGTTGTTGATCACCTTTGGCTTTAAGGTGGCGTTGGTGCCTTTTCACATGTGGGTACCCGATGTCTACGAGGGATCGCCGACGCCGGTGGCGGCCTTTATGAGTGTGGGGACGAAGGCGGCGGCGCTGGCGGCGCTGTTGCGCATCCTGACGACGGCGCTGCCGTTGGCCTACGCATTCTGGCTACCGGTGTTGAGCGTTTTGGCTGCCGTGACGATGCTCGTGGGCAATTTGGGGGCGCTCACGCAGACCAACGTGAAGCGTATGCTGGCCTATTCGAGTGTGGGCCACGCGGGTTATGTGCTGCTCAGCGTGATTGTCGCCACCGAGCGTGGTGCGGAGGCGTTTCTCTTCTACATGCTGGCCTATGCGCTCACGAACTTGGGCGCGTTTGCGGTAGTGGTGGCGTTGGAGCAGCGCGGCGAGAGTGTCTGGAGCCTGGATGATTTTTCGGGGCTCTTTCAGCGCCAACCGTGGTTGGCGTTGGCGATGGCGATCTTTATGTTCTCGCTCGCGGGGGTGCCACCGACGGCGGGCTTTATTGCCAAGTTCTATGTCTTCACCGCCGCCTACGAAGGTGGCTTGGGTTGGCTGGCCTTTATCGGCCTGCTGACTAGCGCATTTGCCATCTATTTTTACCTACGGGTTGTTATGCGCATGTTCCTGCGTGAACCGCAGCGCGAAATCGAACCCGCACTGAATGGGGGTTTGCGCACCAACATCACCTTTGCCGCCGTACTAACCCTGCTGATTGGCGTGCTCCCCATGCCCATTGTGAGTCTCGTCGAGCGCTCGCTGATTGCATTGGGGAGTTAGAATTTTTGGGGCTGCGCCCTCTGGCGGGGGTTTGGGGGAGGCTTCGCCTCCCCCAAAAAACTCTTTTTTTGTTCCGTGTTGGCGGCTTCGCCGCCAACACGGAACAAAAAACGGGGCTTGGGGCGCAGCCCCAAGACGGGTTTTTAGGGCGGTAGCCCTAAACGTAATGCGCATGGGGCATGGCCCCCGAAGAGATTCCCCTTCCGGCGGGGGGTTGGGGGCATGGCCCCCGAAGAGATTTCCCTTCCGGCGGGGGCTTGGGGGCGACGAAGCCGCCCCCAAGCCCCCGCCGGGGGCAAACCTAGAATGAAACAACAACTCAGCGCCCTCCTTGTCGCCTTTCGCTATGCCTTCCAGGGCTTGTGGTATATGCTGCGCACCCAGCGCAACGCGCAGATTCATTGTGCCATGGGGCTCTGTGCGGTCGCTTTGGGCCTTGTAGTAGGCTTGGCGCGCTGGGAGTGGGTGACGCTCACTTTGACGATTACGCTCGTGCTGGCGGCGGAGGGTTTGAATACGGCGCTTGAGGCGGTAGTTGATCTGGCCACCAGCGAGATCCATCCTTTGGCGAAGATTGCGAAGGATGTCGCCGCTGGCACGGTGCTGCTCTGTGCGCTGGCGGCGGTGGTGGTGGGTTGCCTGCTCTTTGGGCCGCGGCTGTGGGGGCTGTTGTTTCCATAGACATTTTGTGCTACAACTAGGTGAGAGGGATGCCACGTAATGGCCCTCACCCCCCTCCCCCTTTCCCACGTTGTGGGAGAGGGGGGGAAGAGACCGCACCTCTTTGCGTCTCCTCACTATTTTCTCTTTCCTATCTACTACCTTCTAACGGATAGGATCCTATGTGGCCTCTTGTGCGCCAGGCGCGCTACCTTGGACGTTACCGCGAGATTGCGCAGGTATTGGTGGGTTATGGCTTTGGGGCGTTGGTGGAGCAACTTGGGCTGCTTTCGCTGCTCTCGCTGCCGCGCCGCGTGGTGCTGCGTGTGCCTTCGCCGCCCCCGTTGGGGACGGCGGCGCGCTTGCGCGAGGCGTTGGTGGCACTTGGCCCGACTTTTGTGAAGCTTGGGCAGATGCTCAGTACGCGCCCCGATCTTTTGCCACCGGAGTTTGTCAATGAATTGAGTAAGCTGCAGGATACGGTGCCGCCCTTTCCGGCTGAGGTGGCGATTGAGTTGATTGAGACGAGTCTGGGCCAGCCGTTGGCGCAATCCTTTGCTGCATTTGAGCACGAACCGCTGGCGGCAGCTTCACTGGGCCAGGTGCATGCCGCCCGCTTGCACGACGGCACTGAGGTGGTGGTAAAGGTGCAGCGCCCCGATATTGCCGGGCGCATTCAGACCGATCTCGCGATTCTCGCTGATCTTGCGGCATTGGCTCAGGAGCGTTTGCCTTTTGCGCAACAGTACGATCTGGTTGAATTGGCTTGGGAATTTGCTGTGACCCTGCGCGCTGAGTTGGATTATCGCCGTGAAGCGCGCAATGCGGAACGTTTTCGTCTCTTATTTGGGCAAAATGAGAAGATCTATATTCCTAAGATCTATTGGGAGTATAGCGATAGCAACGTTCTTACCATTGAACGACTCTATGGCGTCAAGATCAATGATCGTGCCGCACTTGAGGCGCAGGGCATTGATCATGCTGCGCTGGCGCGCAATTGCGTGGAGTTGATCTTAGTTGAGATTTTTACCCACGGCTTTTTTCATAGTGATCCCCATCCTGGCAACTTTTTTGCCATGCCCGGTGCGGTGCTGGGCGTAGTGGATTATGGTCAAGTTGGAACCTTAGAGCGCCCCATCACCCAAGCCATGCTGCTGCTGCTCGCGGCGGTGACCGAGCGGGATACGGCGGGGGTGGTGCGCGCCTTAGAGCGGTTGGGTTTGGTGCAGCGCCGCGAGGTAACGCCGCAGTTGCGCCGCGATCTCGAACGCTTTACCGATGGCTTTGTGGATCGCCCGCTCTGCGAAATCTCGGCGCGCGAGACGGTCAATGAGCTGTTGAGCCTTTTGCGCCGCCACCGCATCCGGCTACCCGGCCCCTTGGCGCTGCTGCTCAAGGCCCTGGTGATGATGGAGGGCGTGGGGTTGCAAATTGATCCCAAGCTCGATGTCTTTGGCATTGCGCGCCCTTACGTGCAGCAAGCGTTAGTGGAAGGCTTCTCGCCGGCGGCGCTGAGCGCACAGGCGTTGCAGCGCATGCGCGACCTGAGCGAGATCGCGGGCGAATTGCCACTCCAGAGCATTGAGTTGCTGCAACGGCTCAACGCGGGCGAGGTGCGCCTCCAGACCGACGAGCGGCAACTGCGCCGCGTGGCGAGTGCGCTGGTTGAAGCGAGCAACCGCCTCGTCTTGGGCCTCGTGCTTGCTGCCCAGATTGTGGTGATGGGGGCGGCCATCATCACGATGGGTGTTGCGGGTTGGAGTGGTCTGCTACCGACCACCTTTCTCGTGGTGGGCCTGATCGTGACGGCGGTGACGACACTGATGCTCGTGGTTGCGCTGGTGCGCCCGCATGATTGAGTATGGCATGGCCCTACCGTAACGACACAATCCTTGACAATCAATGTGCATATCGTGTACAATGATCTTGGTTCGGGGAAGATTGCACATTTTAGGAGGAGACACCATGAGCGAGCGCACCGCTGCGTTCGATTTCTTCGGCCCACGGGCCTTGGTTGGCCCGGAGTTGGCCGCTGGTCAGCCTGCTCCCGCTTTTGCTTTGTTGGACAGCAAACTCAACACGGTTACCCTTGCCGGTTTTGCCGGTAAACCACTTATTCTGAGTGTTGTGCCGTCGCTCGATACGGGAGTCTGTTCCAAGCAGACGGTGCGTTTCAATGCGGAGGCTGTTGCGCTGGCCGATCAGATCAACGTAGTCACTGTTAGTGCCGATCTGCCCTTTGCCCAGGCGCGTTGGTGCAGCAGCAATGAGGTGAGCAACGTGACCACGCTTTCGGATCATCGTGACATGAGTTTTGCCGAAGCCTATGGCACCTACCTCAAGGATTTCCGCCTGAACAGCCGGGCGGTCTTTGTGGTTGACGGCGCAGGGGTGATTCAGTACGCCGAATATGTACCGAAGGCGGGCCAAGAGCCCGATTATGATGCGGTGTTGGCGGCATTGCGCCCGTTGTTGGGCTAGGTTGTTTTTTTAACCCTCTAGGTGAACCTTCGGTTCACCTAGAGGGTTTTTTGTGTTGGGGCTTCGCCCCCATGCGTTTTTAATGTAGGGGGCCTGCGGCCCCTTAACCCCCGCCAGAGGGGTATGTTTGCGGGGGCCATGCCCCCGAACCCCCACCGGAGGGGTGTGTTTGCGGGGGCCATGCCCCCGAACCCCCACCGGAGGGGTGTGTTTTCGGGGGCATGGCCCCCGAACCCCCGCCGGAGGGGTATTTTTCCGGGGGCCATGCCCCCGAACCCCCACCGGAGGGGTGTGTTTTCGGGGGCCATGCCCCCGAACCC
>RSAS01000346.1:5120-14072 GCA_003934145.1 Candidatus Viridilinea halotolerans
CCGCCGGAGGGGTGTGTTTTCGGGGGCCATGCCCCCGAACCCCCGCCGGAGGGGTGTGTTTTCGGGGGCCATGCCCCCGAACCCCCGCCGGAGGGGTATTTTTTCGGGGGCCATGCCCCGCCGGAAGGCCCCCAAACCTCTGCCGGCAGGCCTATCAAAGGAGTAGCGTCTCATGTCCCATGCCTATATCGCTAGCCAACGTGATGAATTGCTGGCTCTTGCGCGAGTTTTGGTGGAGTGCGAGAGTCCGAGTCTCGATAAGGTGCGCTGTGATGCGCTGGCTGATCGGTTGGCCACCTATCTTGCACCGTTGGGTAAGCTCGAACGGGTTGCCAACCCTACGGGGGGCGATCACCTTTGCCTGCGCGTGCCTGCGCCCTACGCGCCCGCCGAGGCGCGCCCGGCGTTGTTGCTCTGCCACTATGATACGGTTTGGCCGGCGGGGGTGTTGGCGGCGCGCCCGGTGCGCGTGGAGGGCAATACGATTTTTGGTCCTGGGATTTATGATATGAAGGCTAGTATTGCCATGGTGACGGTGGCGCTGCGTGCGGTGCAGGCGCTGCAGCTTCAGTTGCCGCGTCCGATCAATGTGCTGATCACGTCCGATGAGGAGATTGGCAGCCCCACGTCGCGGGAACTGATTGAGGCTGAGGCGCGCCATGCCGCTCACGTTTTGGTGCTTGAGCCGCCGGTGGAGCAGGGACATCTGCTCAAGACGGCGCGCAAAGGGGTGGGGCTCTTTAAGCTGGCGATCACGGGGCGCGCTGCGCACGCGGGGGTCGAGCCGGAAAAGGGGGTGAATGCGCTGATCGAGTTGGCGCACCAGATGTTGGCGATCAGCCAGTTGGCCGATGCCAGCCAAGGCACGAGCGTGAGTGTCAGTTTTGCTCAGGGGGGCAGCAATAGTTTCAATGTGATTCCGGCGACGGCCCATTGTGTGGCTGATGTGCGGGTCTGGAGTCGGGCTGAAGCCGAGCGCTTGGAAGCGGCTTTTGCCAGTTTGCAGCCTGTCCTGCCGGGGGCTACGCTCAGTGTGAGCGGGGGCTTCAACCGCCCGCCAATGGAGGCCATTCCCGTTTCGCGTGAACTCTACGCCCGCGTGCAGGCGCTGGGGGCTGAATTGGGCCTCACCTTGGGCGAAGGGGCGACAGGCGGCGCAAGCGACGGTAACTTCACGGCGGTCTTGGGCATTGCGACGCTTGATGGCCTCGGTGCGCCGGGCCAGGGCGCCCACGCGCTGCACGAGCAGATCGATCTGGCGGCAACTGTGGAACGCACCGAGTTGCTGTTGGCGCTGTTGAGTCGGCTTTGATTGGGGAATGATGCCCTCTTTGGCGGCTGCGCCGCAGCGCGGCCAGGGTGTGCGCGGGAACCTAGCTCCCGCGCACACCCTGACACCTGAACGGATACCATTACTGGTATGCTTGCTTCGCTATACTATGCGTATAGTGCCTTTGGCTGAAGCAAGGAGACGAGCGTATGCCGCAAAAGACACCAGTAGTTGAAGATCTGAACCTACGCTCGGCGCAGCCAGAGGCTTTTACGGGTATTCCGACGGATGATCCGCAGGCGGCGTTGGCCTTCTGCCGGGCGTTGGCGGCGCTTACGGTGCATGGGCAGAGCGGGCCGCCGCAGCCCGCTTGGCAGGCCGATCTGACGCTGCCGGCCCAGACGGTGCAGGTGGATCTGTCGGTTGTGGTTCCTGCTTACAATGAGGAGCAGAATCTGCCGTTGCTCTATGAGCGGTTGGTGGCGGCGCTTGATGTGTTGGATCTGAGCTACGAACTGATCTTTGTGAATGATGGGAGTAGCGACCGCACCCTGGATCTGCTGCGTGAGCTGGCGCAACGCGATCCACGGGTGCTAGCGGTAGATTTGGCGCGCAATTTTGGCCACCAAGTTGCCGTCAGCGCCGGGCTTGATCAGAGCCGCGGACGCGGGGTGGTGGTGATGGATGCCGATCTGCAAGATCCGCCGGAGGTGCTGCCCGCGTTTATCGCCAAGTGGCGCGAGGGTTATGAGGTGGTCTATGCGATTCGGGAGCAGCGCAAAGAGGGGCCGCTGAAGCGAATGGCTTACCACTCTTTTTATCGCCTGCTCAAACGGGTGTCGCAGATTGATATTCCGCTCGATGCGGGCGATTTCTGTGTGATGGATCGGCGGGTGGTGGAGTTGCTCAATGCGATGCCGGAGCGCAACCGTTTTGTGCGGGGTATTCGCAGTTGGGTTGGTTTTCGGCAGACGGGCCTGGCCTATGAGCGCCACGCCCGCCACGCCGGCAAGCCCAAGTATACGCTGAGCAAGTTGATCTACCTCGCGCTGGATGGCTTGGTCTCGTTTAGCTTCCTTCCGCTACGTCTCATCTCGCTGACGGGGGTCGCCGTCTCTTTCCTCTCGATCCTCATTGCGATTGCCTACACGATCCAAAAGCTCACCATTGGCCTTTCGCCGCCCGGTTTTGCCACGCTGGTGGTGTCGATTTTTTTCCTCGCGGGCATCCAGTTGATCACCATTGGGGTGATTGGCGAATATGTGGGCCGCATCTTCGAGGAGGTGAAGCGCCGTCCGCTCTATGTGGTGCGTAAGGTGTGGGGGCGGGAGTGAGGCGGGAGGGGCGAACAGAAAGCGTGTGCGTTGCCGCGTGGGTTCGCGCCGCCTTGTCACCCTGAGTACGAAATGGCCCGCGGGCCAGTGGCCCCGTGAGAAACAAAAATTCTGTCACCCTGAGTAGCAAATGGCCCGCGGGCCAGTGGCCCCGTGAGAAACAAGAGTTCTGTCACCCTGAGCGCAGCGAAGGGTCTCTCATCAGTCGAAAAGAGACGCTTCGCTGCGCTCAGCATGACAAGCGCGTGGCTTACAGAGTCAATGCTCTACCCGCTCTTGGGCCGGAGTTACGCCGCGCCGGAAGATGGCGACGGCGTCGTCGGCGAGACGCTGGGGGTCGGTGGGCGTGCAGGTGCTGAATTGGCCGATGTTGGGGGTGAGGGTGAGGGCGTTGAAGCTGCGTAGGACGCTGGCAACGTCGAGATTGGGATCGATTTGGCCCAAGGCTTGGGCCTCTTCGATGGTGGCGACGAGGCAGGCATCTACGCGCATGAGCAGGGCGCGTGAGGTGGGGTTGCGTTCGAGGATGGCGATGATGTCGGGCATCCAGAGTTGAATGGAGCTGGTGCGGTGTTCGACTTGGATTTTGATGGTGGTGTGAAGAACGTCGAGCAGCCGTTCGAGCGGAGGCGTGGCATGAATGGCTTCGAGATGCGCAAAAACACGCTCAATGACCTGATTGATCAGGGTGGCGACGAGGTCGTCTTTGGTGGGGAATTGGTTGTAGAGCGTGGGTTTGGAGACGCCGACACGGGCGGCGATGTCGTCCATAGACATGGCGGCGTAGCCGCGTTCGGTCATGAGTTGGTGGGTGGCCGCGAGGATTTCGTCGCGTAGGGTAGCGCGGCGGCGGGTGCGTAGGGATTGGGTCATATTTGTGTTGTACCGGGGGTAGGCGGGAACTTGGTTCCCGCCTACCCCCGGTACATCATTCGGCCTGAATGGCGACACGGGCGCTCATGCCGGCACGCAGTTGATCTTGCTGATCAATGGTGATGCGCACGGGGAAGGTGCGGATGTTGCCGACGACGCTGGCGGTGGGAGCGATGAAGGTGACGCTGCCGCTGAAGGTGAGGCCGGGGAGACCGTCTACGTTGATGCGGGCGCTCTGACCGATGCGTACACGCGCTACGTCGGTGTCGCTGATGTTGACTTCGATGCGTAGTTCGCTGGTGTCTACGATCTGGACGGCGGGCAGCGGGCTGGTGCCGGCGATGTCGCCGATTTCGACGTTGAGGCGGGCGATAGTGCCGGCGAAGGGTGCCGTGATGGTGCCTTTGCTCAAGTTGAGGCGGGCGGCTTCGAGTTGGGCGGTGGCGGCCTCGACTTGGGCTTGGGCTTGGGCGAGTTCTGCGGTGGTGGCCCCAGCGTTGGCGCGGGCGAGATTGGCTTGGGCGGCGCTGACGGCGGCTTGGGCCGATTGTACCGAACCGGCACGCTGTTCGCCGCGCAGCCGGTCGAGGTTGGCGCGCGCTTGGGCGACTTGAGCGTCGGCGGCGGCACGCTGCTCGGCGGTGGCGCCGTCGAGCAGGCGTTGCAGGCTGGCTTCAGCGGTGCGCACGTTGGCTTCGGCGGCGCGGATGCCGTCGCTCTCGTTGTTGGCGGCCTGCTCGAGGGCGAGCGTGGCCTGTTCGATCTGCACTTCGGCGCTGTTGACGCGGCGCAGGGCTTGGTCTTCGGCGTCGAGCGCTTCTTGGGGCATGTCGCGGTCGTATTTGTCGAGCTCCCGCCGCAGTTCGATATTGTCCCAATAAATGCGCGAATAGGTTTGTTGGGCATCGCGCAGGTTGTTGGCGGCGATTTCGAGTTGGAGTTGGGCGTTGTTTTTGGCTGCCGAGAGGTTGGTGCGCTGCATTTCGAGGTTGGCGTGCGCTTGGGCGACAGCCGCTTCGGCCTGTTGCATGTCGGGGGTTTTGGGGCCGGCGGCAATTTCGGCTTGGCGAGCGATGGCGCTGGCCAGCGCGGCTTCGGCGGCGGCGATGTCTTCGGCGGTGACGCTGCCCCGCGCTTGGCGGAGGGCGCCCTGGGCTTGGGCGACTTGGGCGCTGGCGGCGGCGATGTCTTCGGGGCGGGCGCCTTCGGCGAGTCGTTCGTAACCGGCTTGGGCTTGGGCCAAGCCCGCTTCGGCTTGGCGCACGCTGAGGTTGAGTTCGGCGAGATCGAGGCGCACCAGTGGATCGCCGGTGCGCACGGTTTGCCCCTCTTCGACCAAAACCTCGGCGATGGTGCCGGGTACGCGGAAGCTGAGGGCGGCGTCGCGGCGCGCCTGGACTTCGCCCGAGGCGGTGACGCTACCACCGACGAGGGGCGCAGGGCTGCCTGGGGTGTCGGCGGCGGCATCGGGGTCGGCGGGGGCGGCAGCCGCGCCGCCCCCGCCGAGTGGGGCGCTAGTGGGCAATTCCATCGTGGGAACATTGACGGCGGCTGCGGGTGGTTCTTGGCTGGGGCTGGCACATGCCGTGAGGGCGAGGGCCAGAATCATCGCGGTGATGATGCGCTTGGGCAAGGGTGGCTCCTTTTATAGCCGATAGACGGGGATCTGAACAACCTGCTAGGTGTGCGCCGTGCAGCCGCCAATGGTACGGCAAGAATCCTCACGGCGCGCACCTGGCAGGTTTTTGGGGTGACCAGAGGCCCCATGAGACCTAGCAGGTGGGGCGCGGTGGGCTATTTGGCGTACCACTAGCGGCTGCACGCGCCCCACCTGCCAGGTCGCCGGGGCTGCGTGGGAATGGGAGTACACCAAAAAGCCTTGACACTTTCAATCGGCGGTATGCTCGGAGGAGCTCGGCACGGGCGCGGGTGCCGGTGCCGATGCGGGCGCGGCGTTGGCGCGGAAGAGGCGTTTGGCCCAGTTGCTGCTGCGTGTGGTGAAGGAGTCGAGCAGGCTGTAGACGGTAGGCACGACGAGGAGCGTCAGGAGGGTAGAGGTGGTCATGCCGCCGATGATGACCCAGGCGAGACCGCTGCGGAATTCGGAGCCCTGACCGCTGCCGAAGACGTGAATGCCCATGGCGGTGGGCAGCGCGCCGGCAATGAGTGAGAGGGCGGTCATGAGGATGGGACGCAGACGGATGGCCCCGGCAAGGCGCAGGGAATCGTGTTTGTTGAGGCCGAGGTCGCGCAAACGGTTGGTGAAGTCTACGAGCAGGATGGAGTTCTTGACGACGAGGCCCAAGAGCAAAATGAGACCGATCATGCCGGTGATGTCGAGGTCGGCGTTGAGCATGCGCAGGGCAAGGAACGCGCCGATGAAACTGAAGGGCATGGCCATCATAATGACGAGGGGTTGGCTGAAGGAGCCAAATTGCGAGGCGAGCACCATGTAGACGAAGAGGACGGAGAGCGCCATGGCGAGGAAGAGCGAATCGAAGCCTTCGGTGGTCTGCTCTTGGATGCCGGTGTAGGCGATGACAACATCGTTGGGAATGCCGAGAGCGGCGAGGCGCTGGTCGAGTTCTTGTTGGGCTTCGCCGAGGTTGCGCTCTTGCAGGTTGGCACCGACGAGGATCTCGTTGAGGCGGTTGTAGCGGCGAATGGTGACGGGACTGTCGCCGACTTCGATGGTGCCGAGGGCACTGAGCGGGACGTTGCCGGAGCGGGTGGGGATGCTGATGGCGTTGAGCGACTCGACGCTGTCGCGGTCTTCGGGGCGCAGGCGCACGACGATGTCGGTGTCGATGCCGTTCTGTCGCAGGGCGGTGGCTTCATCGCCGCTGATCAGGGCACGCACCGAATTGGCGATGTCGTCGTTGGTGACACCGAGTTCGCCGATGCGGCTAGGATTGGCGATGAAGCGTAGTTCGGGGCGGCCCGTCTGGAAATTGGTATCGATGTCTACGATGCCGGCCATGGTGCCCATTTCGGCCTTGACGGCGTTGACAATGGGTTCCAGTTCGCGGATGGGGCGTGTAGATTGGATGCTGACGAGCAGTTCGCGGCCCGCAACGCCAGTGCTGGTGGGTTGGAAACTGGGCAGGGCGAAGGAGAGGCGCGGCAGGAAGAGCAGTTGTTCGCGCAGGCGTTCTTGCACCCCCAGTGTGGGCGTGCGCCCGACGAGTTTGACGAAGAATTGGGTACGTTCGGGGTTACCACTAAAACCCACCGTGGCAATGACCGTTTCAACGGCGGGATCGGCGAGGAGAATTTCTTCGGCGCGCGCCGCGAGGCGGTTGGTTTCGGCGAGCGTGGTGCCGGGCGCGGCTTCAAAGCCCATCAGGAACTCGTGGGGATCCTGTACGGGAAAGAAGGAGAACTTGAGCGTACCGGCGACGAAGATGCTGAGCACCATGACGCCGATGGAGATGGCGACGACAGTGAGACGATTGCGTGTGGAGGCGAGCGTCCAGGCGAGGAGCTTGCCATAGGCCAGGCCCATGCGTCCGGGATCTTCTTGGGCCTCTTGGATGAGGCTGGCATCGCGCTCGACGTGTTCACCGGCGATCTGGTCTACCTTGACACCGGGAATGGCTGCGTGGTGGTGCGCGGTGGGCTCGTGTTTTTTGACATTGGCGTTGGGGAAGACATTGGCAGAGAGCATGGGCGCGAGGGTGAAGGCCTCGACGAGGGAGAGGAGGATGGCGACGGCGATGACAATGCCAAAGGAGCGGAAGACGATGCCGGCGGTGCCTTCGGCGAAGGTGACGGGGACGAAGACCGCGACGATGGTGAGGGTCATGGCGAGGACAGAGAGAGCGACTTCCCATGTGCCTTTGGAGGCGGCAATGCGGGCGTCTTCGCCGCGTTCCATGTGGCGGAAGATATTTTCACGCACGACGATGGCATCGTCAATGACGAGGCCGACGCAGAGCGAAAGGGCAAGGAGCGTAATCAGATTGATCGTGAGATCAAAGAAGGGCATAAAGACGAAGGTACCGATGAGAATGACCGGCAGGCCGGACATGGTAATGATGGTGCTGCGAAAGTTGCGGAAGAAAAACCAGACGACGAGGAACGCAGCAATGGAGGCGAAGACGAGTTCTTCGAGTGAAGAGATGACAGAGGAGCGCACAAACTCGGAGTCGTCGCGGGCGATGGTATAGGTGAGATCGGGGCGTTTAGCGAAGACCTCGGCGAGCGTGGCGCTGACATTATCGGCGACAGTGACGGTATTGGTGCCCGACTGTTTACGAATCGAGAGAATGATCGCATCGCTGCCATCGAGGCGGGCGTAGCTGATCAGTTCGGCGGAGCCATCTTCGACCGTAGCAACATCGCCGATGCGGTAGGGGGTGCCGGTGATCTGGATGTTAGCGATGTCGGCGGGGCTTTGCAGCAGCGACGGGGCACGCAGGCTGATGTCGGTGGTGCCCTGCACGATATTGCCGAGGCCGAGGTTGGCATTGGCTTGACGTAATGCGCCACTCAGTTGGACGGGGAGGATACCGTAAGCCTGGAGCTTTTGCAGATCCATGAAGACATTGATCTGGCGGGTTTCGCCGCCGTCCACATCAATGTTGCCGACGCCTTGAGCGCGTTGCAGTAGGGGCACGATCTCGTTATCGAGAATGGTGCGTAGTTCAAGCGGCGATTGGCCAGCAACACTGGCCACCGCCACCGACATGATCGGGTCTTGGTTGGGATCGAAGCGTTGGAAGACGGGCTGGCGCACATCGCGGGGCAGGGAAGGCATGACCGCATTGATCTTCTCGCGCACATCCTGATCGGCCTTAGAGATGTCGGTACCAGACTCAAACTCAAGGATCAGCACGGCAAGACCATCGTTGGCCTGGGAGGTGAGGTCGCTCAGGCCCGCGATCGTATTAACGGCATCCTCAAGCGGGCGCACGACCTGGTCGGCGACACTTTCGGGGCCAGCGCCGGGGTAGCGCACCGCGATGGACATCACAGGAATGTCGATATCGGGCAGAAGATTGACGGGGGTGGTACGAAATGCGAGAATGCCAAAAGTGATCAGCGCAAGCATCATCATGGTGATGAAGACCGGCTGGCGAATGGACATATCGGAGATCCAGAGGCCCTTAAAGCGTTCGCTTGGGCGTTGCGGGTCGGTCATGCTTCCTCCTGCGGCGTGAAGCTGCACATGCTTTGCAATGAACTTGTCTTTACTGTAGCGTAAAGTCTTTGAACGCGCAAGTAGGGGTTTGGGGGAGAACCAGGTTCTCCCCCAAACCCCTACCTGTGGGGGCTGCGCCCCCACGCCCCGGCGTGAGGGCACGGGAGAACATGGTTCTCCCGTTTTTCCTCAAGGGAGGCGAAGCTTCCTCTTCCAAATGGGAGGGCACGGGAGAGCATGGTTCTCCCGTTTTTCCTCAAGGGAGGGCACGGGAGAACATGGTTCTCCCGTTTTTCCTCAAGGGAGGGCACGGGAGAACATGGTTCTCCCGT
>RSAS01000346.1:14172-15367 GCA_003934145.1 Candidatus Viridilinea halotolerans
CATGGTTCTCCCGTTTTTCCTCAAGGGAGGGCACGGGAGAACATGGTTCTCCCGTTTTTCCTCAAGGGAGGCGAAGCTTCCTCTTCCAAGAGGGTATGGGAGAACCATGTTCTCCCATACCCTCTTGGAAGGGGCTACGCCCCCAACATACGCCGCGCTTGCGCGACATCCTGCCCAATCTGGGCGATCAGCGCCTGAAGCGAGGAGAACTTCTGCTCGCCGCGCAGGGGGGCGATGAAGGCGACGCTGAGGGTCTGCCCATAGAGGTCGCCGCTCCAGTCGAGGAGGTGGGTTTCGATGGTGCGCTTTAGCCCGTCGAAGGTGGGGCGAATGCCGATGTTGGTGACGGCGGGGATGTTGGTGGCGTTGAGGCAAACGTGGCAGGCGTAGACGCCATCGGCGGGGAGCAGGTGTTCGGAGGGGATGGCGAGGTTGGCGGTGGGAAAGCCAAGTGTGCGCCCGCGCTGATCGCCTTGGACGACGATGCCGCGCAGGCTGAAGGGGCGGCCCAAGAGGGGGGTAACGTCGCTCACTGCGCCGCGGGCGAGGAGGGCGCGCACGCGGGAGGAGCTGACGGGTTGGCCGTCGAGGACGATTTTGCTGACGGTTCCGACGGCGAAGCCCAATTCCATGCCGATGAGCATGAGGCTGGCGATATCGCCAGTGCGTTCGCGGCCCATGGCGAAGCCCTCACCGACCCAGAGCTCACGCAGGGGCTGTGCGGCGGCGACTTGGGCCATATAGTTACGTGCGCTGCTCGCCATTGTCGCGGGGGTAAAGGGAGCAATGATCAAGCGATCGGGATTGTACTGGGCGATGAGCTCAATCTTCTCGGCGAGGGGGGTGAGCAGGCGCAGGGGTTCGTTGGCACGGAGTACCGCGTAGGGATGGGGATCCCAGGTTAGCACAGCGCTGGTGAGGCCAAGCGCGGCGGCGTGTTCGATGGTGGTGGTAATGAGGCGCTGGTGGCCAAGGTGCAGGCCATCGAATTTGCCCATTGTGAGTACGGCGGGATGGGCCAGCGGATTTGGCGCAAGGGTACGGACGATTTCCACTGCTACGCTCCGAGGGAGGGAATACTGGGGGCTAGTGTACCATAAGGAACAGAAGAACAGAGGAGCAGCAGAACCGCTGAACCGTTGAAGCTGGGCGTGGGCGAACCTGGTTCGCTCACATCCAATGAAGCTGGGCGTGG
>RSAS01000346.1:15467-17019 GCA_003934145.1 Candidatus Viridilinea halotolerans
CAATGAAGCTGGGCGTGGGCGAACCTGGTTCGCTCACATCCAATGAAGCTGGGCGGGGGCGAACCTGGTTCGCTCACATCCAATGAAGCTGGGCGTGGGCGAACCTGGTTCGCTCACATCCAATGAAGCTGGGCGGGGGCGAACCTGGTTCGCTCACATCCAATAACATGTGGTAGCATGCCCAAGCGAAGATTCTCGCTAGGCATACCCGTGACAAATAGGAGTCTCATGTGAGTGACGAGCGCGATGAATGGAACTCAGCCGATGTGGATGCGAAGCAACGCGAAGATGCTCAGAGTTTCCAGGATGAGGATGAACGACATGAGCCGGAAGGGCGTCCGCGTCCTCGTTTGGCGATCATCGTGAGTGCCATTTTGGTGTTGGCGTTGGTTGGAACGAGTTTGGCTTTTTTGGTGCCTCCAACAGGTGCGCCGCCGGCACCGGCGGCTGAGTCGGCGCTACCTACAGCGCCGCCACTCGATATGAGCCAGTTTGAGCAGCCCGATCCGGCGGATCTTTTGGTCGCGGTGGGGGTCTATAGCAGCACCGAAGTGATTGTTGAGGTTGGCGACGGCGCGGTACTGCGCGGCGATTTTGTGCGCCTCTACCAGCCCGGCACCGACACTGACCCGGAGCTACTGCTGAACCAGTTGATCCAGATTGAGTTGGTGATCCAGCGGGCAGCCACGGAGGGGGTCGCGGCTGATGCGGCGGCGATAGCGGCACAGATTGAAGAGATCAAGGTGAGCCAAGCCGGGGGCGATGAGGCGCAGTTTCTCGCCTTTTTGGATCAGATTCAGGTGGGCAGTGAACCCAATCTGCGCCGCTTGCTGGAGCGCGACCAGATCGTGGAGCAGATGATTCTCAAGTACACCACGCTGGAGCAGGCGCGGGCGCGTCATATTTTGATTGCGCGTGATCTTCCACCACCTGTGGCAGGCGAAGGGGCGGAAGCAACGCCGGATGAAGCGGCGGAGGCCGCAACGGCAGCCAATGATGCGGCGCTACAGGCCGAAGCCGAAGAATTGTTGCGCCAGATTGAAGGCGGGGCCGATTTTGCCGCCTTGGCGCAGGAACACTCCGACGATCCGGGTTCCGGGGCGGAGGGGGGCGACCTGGGTTGGGCGCCGCGCGGCCTCTTTGTTCCACCCTTCGAGGAGGCGATCTTTAGCATGGCCGTAGGCGAACGCCGCTTGGTCGAGACGGACTACGGCTTCCATATCATTGAGTTGCTGGAAGGGCCGGCGTTGCGTTCGCTTGACGATCCGGGCTTGTTGCAGTCCATGCCGGGCCAAATGGCCTTTGCCGAGACCTTTATCCCTTGGATTGAGTCGTTGCAGGCCGAGGCGGAAGCCAGCCAGCGCATCAAGATTCTGGTGCCAGCCACGGAGTTGGTGACGAGTCCGGCGGGGTCGTGAGGCGGGAGGCGTGAGACAGAACATTAAATCTAGGGGCTACAGATAGATGATTGGGATGCCCTAGAAGGCCCTCACCCCTCTACCCCCTCTCCCACGTTGTGGGAGAGGGGGGAAGAGATCGAGATTCCTGGCGT
>RSAS01000634.1 GCA_003934145.1 Candidatus Viridilinea halotolerans
GGTGATCTGGTGGCGCAGCGGGCGTTGGCGGGCCGAGTGGTGGGCGTTGCTGCTCGCCAGTTTGAGTCTCCTGCTCTTCTATAGCTCCTCAGCGATGTGGTGGGGCGGCTTTGCTGCCGGGCCGCGCTACATTGTGCCGCTGATTCCCTTTGTGGCGTTGCCCGCTGCGTGGCTGATGGCGCAAGGTTGGGCCAACCCGCGTTTGCGTGTGGGGGCCGTGGGGTTGGTAGTGCTGTCGGGGTTGTTGGTTTGGATGGAGGCGACGGCGGGGCAACTCTTCCCCACCGACGTGCTGCGCAACACATGGAGCGGCTACGTCTGGCCGGCTTGGGCGGCGGGCGACATTGCGCGCAACGTGGGAATGGTGTTGGGGCTTGCGGGGGCGTGGAGCCTGTTGCCGCTGCTAGTTTTTGTCGTGCTTGGTACAATGGTGGTGTTGCGGGCCGATAAGTAATTGGGAGCCAACGGGCCGTTGGCTTCGACAAGCTCAGCCAACGGCCCGTTGGCTGAGCTTGTCGAAGCCAGCGGGCCCCAAACCCCCACCGAGAGACTCAGAAATTATGCGCATTCTCCTGCTTACCCAAGTCCTCCCCTTCCCGCCCGACGCGGGGCCGAAGATCAAGACTTACCACCTGCTTCAGTATTTGGCGCAGCACCACGAGGTGACGTTGGTTTCGCTGACCCGTTCGGCGGCGGAGGAGGAACACGCGCAGGTGTTGCGCCGTATCTGTAGTGCAGTGCATACGGTGCGCCTCACGCGCTCGCGTGGGCGCGATGCCTACTACCTGGCGACCAGCATGCTGCGCGGGGCTTCGTTCCTGATGCAGCGCGACCAGTGCGCCGCCCTCGATGCGCTGCTGCGCGACCTGACGCGGCGTCAGCATTTCGACATCATTCACGCCGATCAGCTCAATATGGCTCAATTCGCCGTCGATCTACCCGGCGGGGCACGCATTCTTGATCAGCACAACGCCGTCTGGACGATTGTGCAGCGTATGGCCGAGCATAGCCCCTACCCGATGCGCGTCGGCTTGGAGCTAGAGGCGCGCCATTTGCGGCGCTACGAAGCGCGCATATGCGCTCGTTTTGACGGCATGCTTGTGGTGAGCCAGCCCGACCAAGCCTTTCTGGAACTGGCCGCCGCCGAGGCGGGGGTACGTCTGCCGCCGACCGCGATCATCCCGATTGCGATTGATGCCCAAGGTGAGCCGCCGGTGCAGCGGGTGGCCCAGCCGCGCACCATTTTGAGCATGGCGACCATGTTTTGGCCGCCGAATGTGGATGGGGTGCTTTGGTTTGCCCACGAGGTCTACCCGCTGATCAAGGCTGCCGTGCCGGAGGCGGAATTCGCCGTCGTCGGGGCGCGCCCGCCGGCGCACGTGCGCCAACTTGCCATTGGCGATGCCAGCATCAATGTGACCGGCTATGTTGCCGATCCGCAGCCCTTTTTAGAGGCAGCGGCGGCTCTGATTGTGCCGGTGCGTGCGGGAGGCGGCATGCGCGTAAAAATTCTGGAGGCATTGGCACGCGGCTTGCCGATTGTTTCGACGACAATTGGCTACGAAGGGATCGCATTGCAGCCGGGTGAGCATCTGCTGGTGGGCGATACGCCCGAAGCCTTTGCCGCCGCCGTGATCGAACTGCTGCGCCACCCGCAACGCGGCGTTCAACTCGCCGCTGCCGGGCGTATGCTTGCCGAAAGGGTGTATGACTGGCGCGTGGTCAACCCGCAGGTGGAGCAGTTGTATGCAGCGGTGACGCGGTGACGCGGTGACGCGGTGACGCGGTGACGCGGTGACGCGGTGACGCAGTGACGCGGTGACGCGGTGACGCGGTTGAAGGGCGGACAGCAAACCCCCTACCCCCTCTCCCACGTTGTTGGAGAGGGGGCGAAGATAGCAAGATTTTTGGTGTTCCAATTGCCATACGTTTCTGATCACCCAAAAGCATGACCACACCAGCCTCCCACAAGCTACGCATTCTGATCGTGGCACCCTACGTGCCCTCGGCGATTCGGGTGCGGCCCTACAACCTGATGCGCGCCCTGGCGGCGCGGGGGCATCAGATACACTTGGTCTGCGCGACGCGAGGGTTTGCCGATGCCAAGGATCTGGCGGCGCTCCAGGTAGCCTACACCGTCACGACAGTGACAGTGGGGCGGGGGCAGAATCTTTTGGCGTATCTGCGGGCGTTACCGCGTACATTGCCACTGCAAGCGGCCCACTGCCTCACGCCAGCCTTCGTTGCCGCCACGCGGGCGGCAATGGCGGGCGGCAACTGTGATGTTGTACACATCGAACATCTACGCGCCGCCGAAATTGCGTGGCAGGCGGCTGCGACGCTCCCCAACGCCCCGCCGCTGGTGCTTGATGCGGTGGATAGCATCAGTCTGCTCTTCGAGCGCACAATCCGCCACAGCCCTAAATTGAAGAATCGCGCCATTGGCCTGCTCGATCTGGCGCGCACGCGGCGCTACGAAGCGGCCTACAGCCACCGTTTCGCCCACATTGTACTCACCTCCGTCGAAGAGCGTTGGGCGCTTGATATGCTGCGCCGCCATTTTGGGCAGCGTGAAGGTGTGCCGATTACGGTGGTGCCCAACGGCGTAGATCTCGCCTACTTTCAGCCGCAGGCGCAGCAGCGTGATGCAGCCACAATTGTTTTTACGGGCAAAATGAGCTACCACGCCAACGAAGCGGCTGCGCTCTACCTTTTGCACGAGATTATGCCTCGGGTGTGGCAGGCGCACCCTGAAGCCCGCGTTGTGCTGGCCGGGGCCGAGCCGGGGGGGGAGCTTTTAGCCCATCACAATCCAGGGCGCGTCGAAGTGACCGGCGCTGTGCCCGATTTACGCCCCTACTTGGCCCAAGCGACGCTGGCGGTCGCCCCGATGCGCTACGGCGTTGGCGTGCAGAACAAAGTGCTTGAGGCCATGGCCATGGCCACGCCGGTGATTGCCGCTCGCCAAACCACGCGTGCCCTCGCAGTTTGCCCCGGCCACGAACTGCTCGTCGCCGACGATGCCCCTGAGTTTGCCGACCAGATTATGCATCTGCTGGACAACCCTGAGTTGCAGCAGCAACTGGCGCAGGCTGGGCGGAGGTATGTGGAAGCACAGCATAGTTGGGCGCAGAGCGCCGCCGTGTTGGAGCAGTGCTACCGCGCTGCATTGCGTCCGCAGGGTTAATGCAGACCTTGGGCCAAGCCCCAAACCCTGTTTTTTGTTGCGTTGTGGCGGTACTGCATTGCGTCCGCAGGGTTAATGCAGACCTTGGGTCAAGCCCAAACCCTGTTTTTTGTTGCGTTGTGGCGGCGAAGCCGCCACAACGCAACAAAAAGAGTTCTTTTTT
>RSAS01000339.1 GCA_003934145.1 Candidatus Viridilinea halotolerans
TCCCCTTACCCGAACTCACGAGGAGCAGAGCAATGGTGCTTGAAGCAACGGATGTTGATCTGACTTACCATGGCCTTTTCATTAATGGTGCATGGTGCGAGGCCGAGAAAGGGCGCACTTTTACGGTTAGTGAACCGGCGACGGGTTTGCCATTGGCGCGAGTGGCGCATGCGAGTCGGGCTGATGTGGATCGGGCGGTGGCGGCGGCGCGCCATGCCTTTGATCACGGCCCGTGGCCGCATACGCCCCCCGATGAGCGCGCCCGTATTCTGCACGAGATTGCGACGTTGATTGAGGCCAATGCTCACGAGTTGGCCGAGTTGGAGAGCCGCGATGGCGGGGTGCCGCTACGGGCGACGACCTTCAACGACATTCCGTTGGGTATGCATATGATGCATGCCTTTGCGGAGTTGGCCCGTCGTCCACCCTACGAGCCGATGCCCTGGAATGATTTCCCGACGCTCTCGTGGAACTTTGTCTGGCGCAATCCCTGTGGCGTCTGCGCCCAGATTATCCCGTGGAACTACGCCTTCTGCATGACTGTCTGGAAGCTAGGGCCAGCCCTGGCGACGGGCAATACGATTGTCTTTAAGCCCTCGTCGCTTGCGCCGCTTACGTCGCTTGCGCTGGTGAAGCTAATTGATGAGGCGGGGCTGTTGCCCAAAGGGGTACTCAATCTAGTTACCGGTCCGGGGGCCGAGGTGGGCGAGTACTTGGTGGGCCATCCTCAGGTGGATAAGATTGGCTTTACCGGCTCGACTGAGGTGGGACGCAAAATTATGGCCATCGCCGCGCCGCATATCAAGAAGGTGACACTGGAGCTTGGCGGTAAGTCGCCGAGCATTCTGCTGCCCGATGCCGATCTCGACAAGGCGATTGATGGGATCATCTTCGGGATGTTTTACCATGCCGGGCAGCTCTGCGAAGCGGGAACGCGCTGTCTCGTGCCCAGTTCGATCTATGCTGAGGTGGTGGAGCGGCTGGTGGCGCGCACGCGCCAACTGCGCATCGGCGATCCGCTCGATCTCGCCACCGATATTGGCCCACTGATTAGCCACAAGCAGCGTGAAACGGTGGAGCGCTATATTGCGCTAGGCCGCGAAGAAGGGGCCAAACTGGTGCTTGGCGGCGGGCGCCCGCTGGGTGCCGAGTATGAGGCCGGGCCCTTCGTCGAGCCAACCATCTTCACCAATGTCAACAATCGCTCGCGCCTCGCCCAAGAGGAGATCTTCGGCCCGGTGTTGGCGGTGATGCCCTACGATGAGCTTGGCGAGGCGATTAAGATCGCCAACGATACGATGTACGGCCTCGCCGCGTCGGTCTGGTCGCAAGACATCCAGTTGGCGCTTGAGGTTGCCCGCTCCATCCGCGCCGGTACGGTGTCGATCAACGAACACCACGTCCTCAACCCCTACGCCCCCTTTGGTGGCTTCAAAGCGAGTGGCGTCGGGCGCGAGATGGGGGTGGCGGGCATGCTTGAGTACACCGAGCCGACGCACATTCACGTAGATTTTCAGCAGAAACGTGAAGATAAACTCTGGTGGGATGCGCTGCTACCGCCGGTGGAGGAGGCGTGAGGCGAGGATGGCTGCGCCTTCTTCTTAATAACAATAGTTAAAATGTATTTTTACTTACAAAAGAAGAAGGGTAACTTACAGTTACAATCTGTTATGCCAAAAAAGCTATTCCATTGGTATCATGAGCCTTGTAGCGCACAACGCTGCAATTCAAAGGAGGTCTTACCATGTCCAGACATTCATTGCGACACATTCTGAACAGTGGGCTCGCCATTTGGCTGCTGATCAGCATG
This sequence comes from Candidatus Viridilinea halotolerans, assembly GCA_003934145.1. Taxonomy (GTDB): domain Bacteria; phylum Chloroflexota; class Chloroflexia; order Chloroflexales; family Chloroflexaceae; genus Viridilinea; species Viridilinea halotolerans. The sequence goes on from RSAS01000339.1 coordinate 1,811, forward strand.
AGTATCGTAGGCCTAGCCACCAGCGGGTTCCTATTAGGGCCAAGCGCACGCAACGTACAGGCTGCCGAAGGCGAGGGCAACCATAGGATCTATTTGCCGATTGTCAATACCCCCTTTCCCGACGCGGTTGGTCAAGGCGTGGTGCGCGTAGACAGCCAGACCGGCGGGATGGTAACCACCACGACCGGAGCGAGCTTGGAGATTCCCCCCGGCGCGGTACCCCTCCAAGGGGATGGGCAGTTGGGTGAGATGACGTTCAATATGCAGGTGGTTGACCGCACCCCAAGCCTGCCCAGCGAGTTCACGCCGGTTGGCCCGGTCTACCAACTAGGGCCAGAGGGTTTCACCTTCAACACGCCGGTCATCCTCAATCTGCCCATTCCTGACGACGTTGATCCCGCCAGCGTTATGGGCTTCACCTACTACGACGACGCGAGCGGCGAGTGGCAGATGGTTCCCGCGACGGTGGATGCCGAGAATCGCCTCGCCTCGGTGGCAACCACCCACTTTTCACCATGGGGGCTCTTCCGCTTTTCGGGCAGCAACACGACCTGGCGCAATGCCAACGGCGGTAGGATTCGTGTGAACAATCCCCACCGCTACAATAGCGGCATCTATCCGCCCCCCGGCGGCGAGCGTCCCTACACCGTCACCTATGGGGTTTGTGTCGAGAGCTATACCTTGGCCGACCCCGGCCAGAGTTGGACTTGGACGCGCCCACAGAACTGGACGATGACGGTGAGCGACTATGCCCATCCGTTGAGTCGCCTCTATGGGCTACCACGCCAAGCCGATTGGTGGCTCCCCAATGGCTCCTATAATCTGATCGAGGTCTGGCACTTCTCCGAAGTCAACCAGTCGCCCGGCTACGTGCCGCGCTTTGCTAGCTACTGGCGGCCCATCGGCAACAGGACGGTCAATGCCCAGAACCCGCAGGAGTTTAGCTACTCCGAGGCCAGCCTTGACCTCGCCAGCTACACCGCTGGTCGCCCACCCTGCTTTGGCCGCCAAGACACTTCGACGGGCACAGGCGATGTGCAGATCACGCTCAACTGGAACGCGAATGTTGACCTTGATCTCCATGTCATCGATCCCAACGGCGAGCGCATCTACTATGCTAATACGCGCAGCAGCAGCGGAGGCCAACTCGACCGCGACAACCTTTGTGGCAATATGATCCTCGGGCGTCCCGAGAATGTCTTCTGGCCGAGCGGCGGTGCGCCACGCGGTACCTACGTCATCCAAGTTGATTACTACAGCAGCTGTGGCAACTCGGTTGACGTACCCTTCAACGTACGCGCCGTGGTGCAAGGCCAAGTCTACACCTTCAGCGGCGTCTCACGCTCTGGTAATCGCCGCGTAGAGGTTGGTAGGGTTGAAGTGCGCTAAGACAAGGTGTCAGGCCGAGCGCATCAGAAAGCCGTGGTCGCCGGAGACCCCATTGGAACGGCACTGCCGTGTACTGTCGTCCCCCCTCTCCCGCAAGCGTTTAAGGGCGGACAGAACATTCGCTCGGCAAGTCACGGATAGGTGATTGGGA
>RSAS01000585.1 GCA_003934145.1 Candidatus Viridilinea halotolerans
GATACCTACGGATTCCTCATGGTGATGCGCTCTTTGACCCTCACCCCCCGGCCCCTCTCCCGCAAGCGGGAGAGGGCGGACAGAACATTCGCTCCGCAAGCCGCAGATAGATGATGGGGATGCCACGGATGGCCCTCACCCCCTGCCCCCTCTCCCACGTTGTGGGAGAGGGGGGAAGAGATCGAGATTCCTGGCGTTGCAATGCGATTCCAGAAGGGGGCGCACACGTTTTCTGTCCGCCCTTAAACCCGCAAGCGGGAGAGGGGCCGGGGGTGAGGGCCATCCGTGGCATCCCAAGAGTGTAATGTGAGAAGCCTCTTTCTGTCCCGCCCTCGTGCGGGCTACGAGGGCGGGACGCCCTCGCTCCCAGGCCGCTAGCCGAATAAACCAGCAGTATCCGGAAGGGGGAAATTCTTCGGGGGCCATGCCATGCCCCTTCAACTAAGCTCAGGGCAAGCCCGAACCCCCGCCGGAAGGCCCACCAGAGGCTTACGTCCATGCGTATGGGCACATGGCCCCCGCACCCCCCCAGTGGCGAGGATGCGGAGGGCTATGCCCTCCGCATCCTCGCCACAAACCGTAAAGCAAAGCGTTGCAATAGGTTGCCGACAGCATCTTGGCTCCCGCGAGATGCTCGTTTTTCGTATGCACAAAACCCCACAGTTCATCAAGGTCGAAGCTGCGCGGCTGCACGGGGATAAAGAGGGTGTGGGTGGCGGTAAGCGCCGCCCGTAGCCTCCGCGTATCGCGGCCCGCCCACATCAATCACCATCTCGTCGTACTTGGCCGCGAGTTGGCGTACCGAAGGGCGCGTTTGCGCCCTCCTTCATCCGTACAATAGAAGTGTTATACGCTGCCTCCTGCCTTTGACAAGGTTGCAGGTGTGAGGCATCAAGATGCGCTGAATGCCTCCAAGTTGTAAAAGAGGAATTATGGATCATGCCGAGCGTTTGGCTTTGGCTGCGTTGCGTTATTGGGCAACCAGGGTGACGCAGCAAGCGTGGGAGCCGCCGGAGGATGCTGCTGCGGCGGCGCATCTGTGGCGGACGGCGTGGTTGGCGGCGGGGGGGAGTGCTCCCGCTGATAGCGCGTGGCCACCGTTGTTGGCGGGGCCGTTGGCGTCAGTCTTTAGCCTGCTGCAGGGCGAGGGTGCGCCGTCGCCGTCGGTGGTGGTGCAGCCGCAGGCGCTGCTGTTGCAGCGCGAGGTACTCTTCCCGCAGGCGGCGGGCAAGGTGGTTGAGCGGGCGGCGGTGGTGGCGGAATTGGCCCAGGCGTTGGATGATCTCGACCGGCGCGGGTTGCCGTTGGCGGCCCAGGTGGAGGGCGTGCTCTTTGCGTTGCAGCGTTATGCTTGGGCGCTGCCCTCGCCCTTGGCGGGCGTTGCGCTCTACGATTTTGCGCGTACCCACGCGGCGCTCGCGGCGGCGCTCAGCGACGACGAGGTTTGCTTGGTGGGTGGCGATCTCTCAGGGGTGCAGGATTTCATTTACAGCGTGAGTGCGCGCGGAGCGACGAAGCAACTGCGTGGGCGCTCGCTCTATCTGCAACTGCTGACCGATGCCTGCGCCCATGCCGTGCTAGCTGCCGCAGAGATGCCGTTGAGCAACCTGCTCTATGCGGGCGGGGGACGGTTTTATGTGGTGGTGCCGGGGGCGTTTGCGGCAGAGTTGCCCGCCCTACGGAAGCGCTTGGGCGATCTGCTCTTCAAAGCGCACTATGGCGAACTCTACCTTGCGTTGGGGGGCGCGAGCTTTGCGCCTGAGGGCTACAACGTTGCGGTCTGGAATGAACTCAGTGAACAACTTGAGCAAGATAAGCGCCGACGTTTTGCTGCGCTCGATCGGGATGCCTTCAAGAAACTCTTTGATCCGAAACAGCCGCCGCCACCGCGTCCCGAGGCTGAGGGGGAAGAGGAAGAGCCGCTGGATGCGATGGCTGAGTCGTTGCAAAAGTTGGGTGAGTTGCTCCAGCGGGCGAGTGTGTTGAGTGTGCAGCCTGGGAAGGGCCATACGCTGCATGAGGGTGAACGTACCTTCTACGATGTGCTCAATGCCTTGGGCTTGGCTAGTCGTCTCTTGGTGGATGAGCAGGAGTACCGTCCGAGCCATGGCGTGCGGCGGCGTCTCTTGAAGCTGGCCGATGAGAGTGAGGTGACGGGCATGGGGCCGCACGATCTGCTCGGTCTGCGCTACACCGCTGCGGAGGCACCGCGTGCTACAGCGAAGGATGTGGGTCAGTACGAGAAGCTGGAGCGTACCCGCAAGGACGACCAAGAGCTTAGGGAGGGGCATGTTAAACCCTTTGGCCTATTGGCCGCACAGAGTCGGGGTGTCAAACGGTTGGGGGTGCTACGGATGGATGTGGACGACCTGGGCAAACTCTTTGGCAACAAAGAGGGCGGCATCAAGCGTCCTGATGGCATCGCGGGCCTCGTGGTGACGGCGGCGCTCAGTGGGGCGCTGGCGCGCTTCTTTGAGGGCTGGGTGGGCGAACTCTGCCGTCGCGCCAATGAGCGTGGCGACGGTGGAGTGATTGCGGTCTACAGTGGGGGCGACGATCTCTTCTTGGTCGGCTCATGGCACCTGATGCCGGGCCTAGCGCGCCAGATTCGTGAGGATTTTGCGGCGTATGTGCTAGGACACGAAGTGGCATCAAGTGAAGCGCCGCCGATCACGCTCTCGGCGGGGATTGTCTTGATCAATGCGGGCTACCCGCTCTACCAGGCGGCTAGCGATGCGGCGGAGGCGCTCGATGCGGCGAAGGCGCATGATCGCCCCACGGGGCGGGCCAAGAATGCCTTGACCTTTTTGGGGCGCACGTTGGGTTGGGAGCAGGTGGGTGAGACGGTGGCGTTGTGTGAGCAGCTTGGTGCGCTGGTGGGCAGTGGTGCGCCGCGTGCGCTGCTGATGAGCATTCAACGCATTGATGCCAATGCCCAGCAGACACGCCGCCACACCCGCACCGGCGAAGTGCAGTTCAGCTATGGGCCGTGGGTCTGGCAGGGGGCCTACCAGTTGACGCGCATGGCGGAGCGGGCGCAGGGCAAAGAGAGTAAGGAGGCGATTCAGGGTTTGCGCGAGCGCCTTGTCGGGAGCGAAGGGGTGGCGCAGCGCACGATTGAGCGGGCGGGCTTGGCCGCCCGTTGGGCGCAACTGTTGCTGCGGGAACGGGGGGGGGATGAGGGATGAGGGATGAGGGATGAAGGATGAAGGATGAGGGATGAGGGATGAGGCGTCGTATAGGTTCTTGGGATGCCACGTAATGGCCCTCACCCCCGGCCCCTCTCCCGCGTTGCGGGTTTAAGGGCGGACAGAAAACGTGTGCGCCCCCTTCTGGAATCGCATTG
>RSAS01000459.1 GCA_003934145.1 Candidatus Viridilinea halotolerans
ATCCTATTGTACGGAACCTTAGCCGTCTGAGTGTCTAGATTCTTGGGTCCATCATTTCCCCCTGTCCGGCGGGGTTGTAGGGCACCGCCCTACAGAAAGTTCAACACCCCACTGCCACAACTCGTAGGCGCTGACATCCATCTCATCATTCCACAACGCAACAACAAGTGGCGCGGGAACTAGGTTTCCGCGTATTCTCCCTCAACCTAATGCCCCCGCTAGGGCAAGTTGTTCCGGCCAAGGGTCGGCTTGGGGTGCCGTAGCCAGCCACGCGGCGTAGCGCTGATGGGCCGCACGGGCGGCTCTCATGGTTGTCGGTGCGAGACGCAACTGATCACCAGGGAGGATCTGGGCGGCGAGGGGTAGGTCGGGGGCGATGACGATGGCAACGACCGGGTAGCCGCCGATGGTCTGTGCTTCGGCCATAAGCAGGATGGGGGTCCCGTCGGGGGGGACTTGGATGGCTCCGGCGATGACGCCAAAGGAGGGGAGGCTGAGTTGCTGGCTGAAGCTGAGGCGGAGGCCGTCGAGGCGGTAGCCGATGCGGTTGGCTGCCGCACCGACGCGCAGGGTAGTTTGGCTGAGCGCTTCGCGGGCAGCCGGTGTGAGTGCCGCGTAGTGTGGCCCCGGTAGGAAGCGCAGGGTTGGCGTATGACCGTAAAGTGGGCGGGCGTGGCATGGCCACTCTGTACCCACCCAGGGCCAGCGGGAGTGCGGGGAAGCGTAGGTTGCCAATTGATCGCCTGGACGCAAGGCGCGCCCCTCAAGTCCACCGAAGCCGCCAGCGAGATAGGTGGAGCGCGAACCAAGCAGCGTAGGGGCCGCAATGCCACCCGCGAGGGCAAGGTAGGCGCGTGCGCCCCAGTTGGCTTGACGTCCCCGAAAATGCAGTGTGGTTCCCCGGTCGAGCAGCGCGGCCTGCCAGGGTGCAAGATGCCGCCCGTTGAGTGTGGCCCCCAGATCTGCGCCGGTAAGCGCAACGAGCGTAGGGCGCAGGAACTCTAGGAGTGCACCTCCCGCCGTCAGTTCCAATGCCGCCGCATCGGAAGGATTGCCAATCAGGCGATTGGCCACCGCAAGGGCAAACATATCCATCGCGCCACTCGGCGGCACTCCGTAGCGGCGCGCCGCCGGACGCCCGCTGTCTTGGATCGTAGTGAGTAGGCCGGGTGAAATGACGTGGATGTGCATGATCTTCGTTTAAGCCTTGCGGCGAGGGTTCGGGCGAGGCTTCGCCCCTCCGAAAAACTTCTTTTTGTTCCGTTTTTGCGGCGAAGCCGCAAAAACGGAACAAAAAGAGGGCTTGAGACTTGCCCCTTTCCAGCGGGGTTTTGGGGGCTTGGCCCCCGAGACTTGCCCCTTTCCAGCGGGGTTTCGGGGGCTTGGCCCCCGAGACATTGCTCCGTCCGGCGGGGTTTCGGGGGCATGGCCCCCGAAACATCCCCCCGTCCGGCGGGGTTTAAGGGGCATGGCCCCTAACAAACCAGCGGGCAGCCCGCAGGGGGATACGCGGAAACCTAGTTCTCGCGTATCCCCCTGCGGGCGACCAGAAAACGTACGCCATCGCCAGGGGCAAGCCGGGCGGGCGGATCAGCATGCGGATCGAAGAGGATGCTTGGCGTCCGCCCAATGAGGTGCCAGCCGCCGGGTAGGCTCGTGGGATAGATACCCGTCAGTCCAGCGGCAATGGCCACCGCGCCAGGCGGGACTGCGCTGCGCGGGGTGGCACGACGCGGTAAGTGCAGGGCCGCCGGTAGTGGCCCTAGGTAGGGGAAACCGGGTGCAAAGCCGAGCATCATGACGCGGTAGAGTTGGCCACTGTGCAGCGTAATCACTGCTTGCGGCGTCATTCCCAACGCCTGCGCGACCGCCACCAGATCGGGGCCATCAGTGCCGCCGTAGGCTACGGGCAGTTCGTGGATGCGCAGCGGTGCTGCGGGAGCAGGCCCAAAGGTAGCGCACAGGGGTTCGATCTGGGCTTGCAGTTGCTCGTGCGTAGCTACCAACGGATCAAAGGTGATCAACAAAGAACTGATGGCGGGCACGGCGGCAAGCATGCCAAGCGGCGGCGCAGCACTGAGTTGCGCCGCCAGCGCCAACACCGCCCGATTGGCCTCCTGCTCTGGCCCGTGAACCTCAAGCAACAGCGCGGCTGCGCCGAAGGGCTGCCAGTGCCAAGTAAGCGGCAAGGGTGGCAAAGGGGCTTCCTTAGCGTGGGTTGTGTGGGCGGCTTCACCGCCCGCAACAACCCAGCATATAAGGGGAGGTTTGAAGGGGCGAAGCCCCTCCAAACCTCCCCTTGTATGATACGAACCTCTAGCTCACATCCCCCGTCGCGATCGCATGCACCCGCCCGGCTGCATCACGCACGAGGAGGCTGCCGTCGGGGGTGACGTCGCTGGCGTAGCCATTGAGCGGGCCGTCAGGGGTGCTAACCTGAACGGCGTGGCCCAGGGTGACAAGACGTGAGCGCCAAGCGCTGAAGAGCGCGGCATGTTCGCCAGCAGCAAGACGCTCGTGCCAAGCGGCGATGCGCTCGATCAGGGCAGCCAAGAGCGTGAGGCGCTCCACTGGCCCCCCCGCAGCGGCGAGGCTTGTGGTGGGGTAGGGGGTGGTGTCCGGGGGCGGCGCGGCGCTCACGTTAATGCCGCAGCCTAAGATCGCCCATTCGATCCGCTCTGAGCTAAGGTTCACCTCAAGTAAAATGCCGGCAGCTTTGGCCCAATGCGGCGGTAACCTCAGGGTAGAATGTTGTTGAAAATTCGGGGTCGGGTGGGGTGGGGGGGGAATGGTTTCGCCCTCTCCTTCAGAATTCTTTACCTGCAGTAGCAGATCGTTGGGCCATTTGAGCCCTGACCGCAGCGGGGTGATCTGCTCGACCGCTTCGCAGAGCGCGACACTCAACAGCCAGACGAGAACGACGCCCTGATGAGGAGCGAGCCAGTGGGGGCGCAACGCCAACGACAAGAGCAGCGCCGTGCCCGGCGGCGCAAGCCAGCGCCGCCCCTGCCGCCCGCGCCCCGCCGTCTGCTCGTCGCTCACAATGAGCGCCGGGAAGCAGCAGGCGGGCTGTTGCTGCAAGAGATCGCGCGCTGCATCCATCGTCGAGCCAATGCTCGCGTGGTATTGCACTGTGTGTACAAAGCCCGCTGGCGCGATAGCGGCTTGGAGTGATCTCTTGGTGAGGGGGGGATTAGACATGGTTTTACTATTTTTTTGAGTGGGTATATGCTATGCATGCGCATTAAGTTAAGGGGCCTGTGGCCCCTTAAACCCCGCCGGGAGGGGTTTAAGGGCGGACAGAAAACGTGTGCGCCCCCTTCTGGAATCGCATTGC
>RSAS01000900.1 GCA_003934145.1 Candidatus Viridilinea halotolerans
TCCCAATCACCTATCCGTGACTTGCCGAGCGAATGTTCTGTCCGCCCTCTCCCGCTTGCGGGAGAGGGGGTAGGGGGGTGAGGGCCATCCGATGCATCCCAATCGCCCATTCGTGGCTTGCGGAGCAAATGTTCTGTCCATCCTTAAACCCCGCGTCCCGCGTCCTGCGTCCTGCGTCTCGCCTCCCGCCTCCCGCCTCACTACGCCTCCCTGCCCTTCGGCACCAACCGCGCCCGAATCTTCACAAAAACTTCTTTCGCCAATTCTAGATCCTCCGGCGGTAAGACGCGCATCCTCAAAATGGCAATCAAGTAGACGAGCGCCCCCAAAGGTATCCCCAAGAAGAAAAAGGGTGTCGGGCGTAGCCACCAGATCGCCGCGACCATCAATCCGCCCGCGAAGAGGCTCAAGCCCCCGACGCGCAGATTGTTGCCTCCCAACGTTCCTTTGGGCAATTGGTAGATCATCGCCACCAGAATGCTCATCTCGGTGAGCGCAAAGGCCAAAGCACCACCCAATGCGCCATTGGCCAATGTTGCATCGCTCCAGGTGACCAAGACAAAATTGAGCGGCATCGTCGCCAGCGCAGCCACAATCATGATCGCATTGAGCGCATAGGTACGTTCAGCGGCCAACATTAACTGGCCCATAATCGTATTCAGGTAGGTAAAGGTCAACACCAGCCCCAACACCGCCAAGACTGCGCCGGTCTGGACAAAGGCATCGCCATAGAGCAAAAGTACGATCGGATCGGCAAAGACCATTAACCCCATGCCTATCGGCACACTCATCGTCAGCATCAGGTTAAAGATGCGCCGTGCCGCCGCACTGAGATGATCTTGGCCTGCGGCGTGGCTGCGGATGAGCGACGGGAAGACGACGGTGCTAATCGCTACCGGAAAGAACATAAGCGTTCCGTAGAGCCGTGTCGCGGTGCTATACCAGCCCACCGCATCGGTTGAGGCGAATACAGCAATAAAGAGGTAGCTAATCTGCTGGTAAAACATGATCGTCAGCGCCGTAACCAAATACTTGCGCGACACACGCAGCATGGTGCGGGCAGCGGCGGGCACCATGCGCAGGCGCAAGGGATACTGGCGGAAGAGGATGTAGGCACCACCGAGCAGACCCACCAGCCCCGAGACGACACTCGCCCAACTGATCCAAATGACATCGAAGCCTGCAAAGAGCAGCACCAAGCTCAACACCGTCAGCGCAACCTTGCTCAGCACGGTCATCAACGAGACGAAGGGCATCTGCTCTAGGCCAACAAGGGCGGCCATAATCGCGCCACTCAGCGCCATAAAGAGCGTAGCCAAGCTAATAATCCAGATCAGCGCATTCTGCACCGGATCAACAGCAATGCTCACCTGAACATAGCCCCACACCACCACGCAGCTTGCCAGCCAGATCAGCACCCGTAGGATCATGCTCATCCCCACGAGTTCACTCGTCTGATCGGGATTTCGAGCGATCTCTTTCGTTAAATGAGTATCCATGCCAAAACTGATCACCACGCCAACAATCAGCCAGATCGAAAAGGCAATCGCGAGTTGCCCCACGGCGAACGGGCCAAGAATCCGTGGTTGAAAGATGGCTACCAAAAAGGCCATCGCCCATGTAAGCAGTTGGGCCGCCATCATCAACGCCGCATTGCGCGCCATGCGCGTCCCACTCGTCATCGGCGCGGAGTTATCCATTATTCCTCGTGGTATTTGAAACGGGTGCGGCCAAAATCTGAGGGGCTGCGCCCCACGCCCTTCTTTTCTTGCGATGTGGCGGCGAATCCGCCACATCGCAAGAAAAGGGGTTCTTCGGGGGCGGTTTTGCCGCCCCCGAATCCCCGCCGGAAGGGGGCTTTTACGGGCGCCATGCCCCCAAACCCCCGCCGGAATCGCCTATCGGTTATCGGCTATCGGCTATCAAAAAGCGCTCACGCCCGCCCAGTTCATCAGCGACGCCCTGGTAGTAGCGCAGATTAAAGATCGCGCTCAGCGTGAAGCGGGCGAGTTTCGGCCAGCCAGCGGTATAGCTGTGTACGGCCAAGGCGCGTAAGCCAGTCAAAAACAGACGACTCAGCGTGAAGTGATCCAGACAGAGCATAACGAGTAGGCGAATGAAGAGGTGACGCCCGCGAAACTCCTTACGCAGCGTGGGGGCAAGCCAAGCCTCGCCGGCGCGCGCAAAGAGAATGTCGCTGCGCCCGTAGCTATACGGAATTTCGATCCAAGAACGCCAACTCCGCTCCGCATAATGGTAACCGATGGCCTGCGCATTAAAACAGAACTGAACCTGCATCCGCGCCAAACGGTAGCCCAGCTCCAGATCCTCAGCACGGCGAAAGCGTGTATCAAAGCCACCGGCAGCTACCAGATAGCTACGCGGCAGCGAACTATTGCCCGTGTAGAACTGCCGCGCCGTTGGCCGCCATTTGCCCTGCTCCAACGCCCGATACTGCTTCATCAGCATCTCTTGCTCCCAGTAGACCCAGGGCGAGAGTTTGAAAGCGGGCGGGCTAAGCATCGGCCCCAAAACGATCGCGGCAGGCTGGTGCTGATGAATGCGCATGTGCTCGGCCAGAAATACCGGCACCGGCACCACATCATCGTCAAGAAAGACCACAATCTCGCCCGTCGCACGGGCAATCCCTGCATTGCGCGCCGCCGCCGGCCCCTGGTTCTCCTGGATGATGGCGTGTAACTGCAAGCGTGTCTGGATGTGGGCTAGATACGCGTGGGTACCATCGCTAGAGCCATCCGAGACTACAATCACCTCGAACTGCTCTAGCGGGTAGGTTTGCGCTTCAAGGGCCGTCAATACATCCTTCAGCCGACCGAGGCGATTGTAGGTGGGAATGATAACGCTGAGCTGCTTCGGATTCATAGCGGTGAGGCGCTACCTTACTTGTTGCGCTTGCCAAGGCCAGCGCGGCGGCTCTTGCGGCTCCGGTTGGGCCGCGATGGCAGGCAAAATATTGATCACCCCCATCATCGTCCCATTATAGACCATACTCACAATATCCCATGATATATCAACATAGGCAAAAGTAAAATGCATCAAAATGTACATCGTTGCACTGACAGCAATTGTTCGTAGTTCACCATTTGGCATCAAACGAATCGCACGTGCGCCATTGATCAGCGCCCAACATACCATGTAAAGCATAGAAAGGAATGAACCAAGTCCTCCTTTCATCCAGATCCACATAATTGAATTGTGTGTAATATACTCCCAAAAGATAAAGTAGCTAATATCGGCCATAGGCGCAATAATATAGAATTTTCGCCCAAAACCTACGCCCATTACGGGTGCGATACCGATGGTAAACATCGTATTTGTATTTTCCAACTCGCGGTAGAGGTTGGAAGAGGCGTCGCGCTCATCGGCTTCACCCAAAACCGAACGCACCGCACTGACCGGCATGCTCAACGGGCCACTGCTGTTCCAGAAAATCGCTAAGTAGGCGAGCGCAAGGATCACCATGGGTGGCGTGATAATGGCAAACAGGGTACGATTATCAAAATACAAGATGAGCAGCACAAACACGAGCGCAATGCCCATCGCAATAAAGCTCGAGCGGCGATTGTTGGCCAAGAGCGCGATCATAATAGTTGGCAGCATGAGGGGCAATACCACCCGCCACGGGGTATGCCCTTTGAAGAGCAGCGTGGCAACAGTTAGTACAATGATCGAACTAAACTGGATCGACATCGCATGTTCACCAATGCGATCCACACTCCCAATCGCAAACTTCAACTCTGTTGCCGTAAAGACTGCCCCGGCAACGCTCTTCAGAAAGAGTGCCACAATTGCAAACCAGAAGAGCGTAATCAGGTGCGCCTTCGTCTCAATCAGGTTGGTTGTGAGCAACAGCAGCGCCGGCAATGTATACATCGCCCGCACCTCCCAGAGTGCGATGTTGACATTGCCCCCGCGCAAAATGCCACTAATCAGGCCAATGCTAATAAAAATCAAGAAGACCAGCGCCGGCCAAAAGAGAACTCCGGTCTTTATTTCGATTTTTCGCTCTACAAACCACATCCGACCTAGCCATGAAGCAAAAGTTAGCACAATACATAGCTCAATCGGATTAAAAATGAGTGCACCACTGACATAAAAAATTGATTCTTCACTAGAAAAGTTCTTTGCAAAGGGATACCAATAGAGCAAAAACATATCGCTCTGTAATGTTCCGCCTAATAAAAAATAGACACCATAGCGTGGATTGTAGAAAATAGCAAAAAGTACGCCAAAAAAAACTAACCACGCAATCATTGTGATCTGTGGCCCATTGCGCAGGCTCAAAAAACCCATAAAACCAATGAAGCCAAAGGCAAATAACACAAAAAAGGCCCGCTTCAAGCGCGCCCGGCGCATCTGCTCGTCAACTGTGGTTATGTGGGGATCAATAGAAGCGTCATACATAGCATTAAATACGATCAAAAAAGAAATAACCAATTGCTACAAATAGCGCAATCCCTGCTACAACCCAGGCCAATTTGTTCAAGGGTACTTGGTAAGAAAAAATACCAAAGAGAAATGAACCAACGAGAAAGAGCAGAAAGAAGGTCATGCCAGCCTACCCCTGCGGAATCAAGTTGAGCAACCAGCGCGGCGCAGCAAACGAGGAGCGATTCAGAATTACGCCCAACACCTCAAGTTGCTGCACATGATCAAGCGCCTGCTTCACACTCGAAGTCCGCGTCACTCCTTGGCGCACCACCACACAACAGGCGTTGGCCAAGCCCACCAATGCCAATGCATCACTCGTTGCCAACAGTGCCGGTAGATCAAAGATGAGATGATCATAGCGCTGACTCAGTTCTGCGATTGCCTCGCGGAGTACACCGCTGCGGGCGATGCTGTGACGACGTTCAGGGGGCAGTGGGCCAGCGGGCAACAAGGCGAGATTGGGCAGGTCGCTCTGGATCAGTACCTCGTCGAAGGTGGCCTCGCCCGCCACCACCGTCGCCAACCCCGGTGCATCCGGCTGCCCCACCAGCGCCGCGAGTTCACTCTGCCACCAGTTTAATTCCACTACACAGACATCCACCGCTATGTCGCTCGCCAAAGTTAATGCAAAGGCCAACGCTGTGTAGCTTACCCCTTCACCGCGTAGCGCCGCCAGCATCGCCACCCGCGCTGGTAAGCCCCCCCGGTAAACCCGCTCGGTCACCGTGTGGCGAAAGGTAGCCACAATCGCGGGAGGGAAGTAACGCAACTCCTGCCCTGCGCGGGTGCGTAGGGTCAACCCGCCCCCCTGCTGGTCAAGTGCCTGGTTCTTGCGGCGATCAAACAATCTCATAAGTCCCCCCCCATTATATTCCATCTGCGTGTGACCAAGATATGGTGGGGCTTGCATCCCATACGCATGTTGGCATACCTAGCGCCCTTGCGCTTTTGCGTCAAGAAACCTCTCTTAACCGGAAGGCAAGGGGATGCGCGGGAACTTGGTTCCCGCGCATCCCCTTGTGGCTCATTTCACGTTACTCTTGGTCTGGGGTAGCACCCCCAAGGCAGGATGCGGCTCACTGGTCTGCGTTACATTGACCGGACGCACCACGGGGCGCTTGCGCCGCCACGGCAGCCGATCACGCCAAGGACGTTTGGCGGTTACCACCACCGCCAAAACTGGCAAATTCAATGTCTTACGCACATCAAGTGCAAAGCGGAAAGTATGATCAAAAATTGCATTCAGCAGAATGATGGCCACTCCCATGGCTACCCCCACCACCGCGAAGATGGCAATATCGATCACCACCGCCGTCATTGAACGGCTATGCTCTAGCGGCACCTGCGGCACATCAATGATCGTGTAGGTCTGGCGGGTCAATGCCTCCGACTGGGCCAGCGCCAGCCGGGCGCTCTCTTCGTTCTTCTTTGTCTCATCCACCCGCCACTCGGCGCGTTCCACCTCGGCCTCCAAACGTGCAATTTCCATGCGCTCGTAGATCGGACGCTCACTATTGTTTGGCTCTGGGTAGTCCTGCAGGAAGAGCATGAGGTCGTTTCGCGCCTGGCGCAGATCGTCTTGGTAGGGGCCAATCAGTTCAGCAAAGAAATTCTGAGCAACCACACTCTCCTGATAATCGGCGATGAGTTTCCATTCCACATAGGAATCGAGCACCGCATCTACCACCTGCTGCGCCGTCTCAGGATCTTCGCTCGTGCCGGTAATGCGCACCGTCTTTTCACCGAGTGTACTCATGCTCAGCATCTGGCGAAAACTATCAATGGTCGCATCTACCTCCTTCGGTTCCGCTTCAAGCAACGATGCAAAGTCGGTGCGCACCAGCGCCGACCGCGCAAAGGACTGGGTGGCCAGTAGCTCTTCAATCTCGGCAATCGTTCGTTCGGCGGGCGTCTTCGTCACCCACCACGGCATTTCCGAAGATGCAGCCGTCAACGAGGCCAGTAGCGAGTCCTTTTCGATGTAGAGCGTTCCCGTTGAGGTGTAGGTTGGTGCCTTATTTTGCGCCCAGTAGAAGCCCAGCGCCGTCATAGCGATGATCGCTATGGTGGCTAACCAGAGCATCTGGAAGAAGCTCTCAATCAGTTTGAGCAGAATAATGCGTACCATCGGTATCTCCTTACGGCCCAAAGCGCAACAGGGTCACCCCGTAGGGCGCAAAGGTCTGCTCACTCAACGCCCCTACAGTCCCAAGTTGCTCGGGCCCTGCGCGTAACGCAGCTTCTAGCGTGTTTAAGGTTCCATTATAGGACACTTGCTCACTCATGAGCGACTCGGCCACCAGTGTTGAGCGTTCCAGCCTGAAGGAACCAGTTTGGCCCGCTAGTTCTACGTAGGCCGTCAGCGGCTGGGCGCTCTTGTTGATTGCCAAGAGGGTATAGGCACCATGCTCATCACGCCCAGCATAGAGGCTTAGCTCATCTGCAACGGCAAACGGGTGCGCTACGGGCAGCAGTTCGCGGCCCATTTGTTGCCAGAGTGCGAGGGCAAAGTATTGCGCCGTGGGTTGCAGGCTATTTTGGTCTACTAAGCCATAATCGGCCCCGTTGCTGCCCACACCATTCGCCAAGTTCCATTGGTTAGCGATCTGCACCCCCTGCTGCGCCATCTGGCCCAGCGTGTCAGCAAGATAGAGGCCATTGACGGCACGCCGCATCAGGTTGGGATCGTCTAGCTCGAGGAAGGCCACGAGGTTATACTCGGTGACCGCCAGCGGCACACGCCGCCCGAGGTGTTCGTCCATGGCACGGTGCAAGGCACCAACCATTGCAGGCCAGACCTCGGATGGGATGCGTAAGGCATCTTCGGCGCGCAGCGTATCGCGGTTGTTAAAGCCATAGTGGTGAACCACATAGAAATCGAGGTCATCGCCAGCCGCCTGCATCACTTTGCGTCCCCAGCCACCCCAGTCATCCGGGTATTCCACGCCCACCGCCCCCACGAGGATGGTAGGATCAACCGCCCGCATCGCCGCCCGAAACTCCAGGTAGCCCTCGCGCCGTGCCGTGCCCTCGCCGCGCCCCCTGACATACTCCTCGGCATCGCAAGTCCACACCTCTTCCCAACCAAACGCAGCACAGTTCGGCCCGGTGCTGCCCACGGCACCATAGATCTCGTTGCCCACCTCCCAGAGGCGGATGGGGTAGGGATCGGGGTGGCCATGCGCGGCGCGTAGCCGTGCCCAGTGGCCCACTGTGTGCCAGTCACGGCCACGAACATCCACCCCCAAGGGGCGCTCGTCGTCCATGCTGCCATTGAAGAAGGCGACCAGCGCGGCTGCCTCGGCTGCAGTACCATTGAACGAAACCGTCCAGATGGCCTCCTGCCCCGTCGCCTGTAACAAGCCCAAGAAGTCGCTCGGACGCGCTGCCCAGGGCCAATAACACCCCTCTTGCCCCTCTTCGCATGCCTGCCAGTCATAGTGGTTACTCCAGCTCCCACCGGGCAAGCGCAACAGCGTCGGCCCCAGATCAACCACCCGCTGACGCAACTCCTCACGCGCCAAACGTTCCGGGCCGAGCCACGCCGGCACATTGGTTCCCAGCAGACGTGCATCCAACGCCTGCACCGGGCCATTGGTCATGATGCGCACCAATGGCTCAGGCTCAGGCGCTGGTGCTGGCGCTGGCGCTGGCGCTGGCGCTGGCGCTGGCGCTGGCGCTGGCGCTGGAACTAGCTCAGGCGGTGGCGCTAGCGCAGTCGATGGCGGTGACTCAAGCGCTGGCGACATGCTTGTCGGCAGTTCGCTGTTCGTCAGCAGTGCCGCCGTGCTCCCCGTCGTATTACTGGTACAACTCACGAACAGGGCGCAGCAGAGCACGATGAGGGTGAACATTGCAGAGCGCTTCATAGGGGTAACTGTTCTTTATGCTACAATCAAACTAAGCTACGCAAGAGCGACGTAGCTTGCCGCTTTTACTCTACCACGATCATGTTCTGTCATGGGCTTGCGTGAAAAAGTTGAAATCTGTTTTGGCAGATCTTCCCCCTTGCCAGATCACCGAATCGCCGTTAGATTTGTATAGGCGGGGGTTCGAGGGATGTTTCGCCTCAAATTGCAGGAAGGGTGTGCGCATGAGCCTAGTTCCCGCGCCTCATCCCGCCGTCCGGCGGGGCGTGGGCCAGTAGCCCTCGAATTGGTCACATCCAATATAATAGGGGCGTGACCAAAATGTGTAGGTAGGGTGCGCGAGGGAACCTGGTTCCCTCACATCCTCCCGCCGTCCGGCAGGGCGTGGGCCAGCAGCCCGCGTGTAGGTAGGGTGCGCGAGGGAACCTAGTTCCCTCACATCCTCCCGCCGTCCGGCGGGGCGTGGGCCAGTAGCCCGCGTGTAGGTAGGGTGCGCGAGGGAACTAGGTTCCCTCGCATCCTCCCCCCGTCCAAGGGGGTGTAGGGCACCGCCCTACAGATTCCAGTCACACCCATATAATAGCGACAGTTCAGCCGGGCATGGCCCGGACGAAAGACTGAGGAGTGCGGATATGCGCGTACTGATCACCGGTGGGGCTGGGTTTCTTGGTTCGCACCTCTGTGATCGCTTCTTGGCTGAAGGCCATGAGGTGATCGCGATGGATAACCTGATCACCGGCACGACCGACAATATCGCCCATTTAGCTGGCAATCCGCGCTTTAGTTTTATTCACCACGATGTCACCAACTACATCTATGTCGCCGGGGCGCTTGATGCGATTTTGCACTTCGCCTCACCCGCTTCGCCGATCGATTACCTCGAATTGCCCATCCAGACGCTCAAGGTGGGAGCGCTCGGTACCCACAAAGCGCTCGGCTTAGCCAAACATAAAGGGGCACGCTTCTTGCTCGCCTCAACGTCGGAAGTCTATGGCGATCCGCAGATTCATCCCCAGCCCGAAACCTACTACGGCCACGTTAATCCAGTTGGCCCCCGTGGCGTCTACGATGAGGCTAAACGCTTCGCGGAGGCGATCACGATGGCCTACCATACGTTTCACGGCGTCGAGACGCGCATTGTGCGCATCTTCAACACCTTTGGCCCGCGTATGCGTCTGCGCGATGGCCGCGTCGTACCCAACTTTATCGCCCAAGCCCTCAAGGGCGAACCGCTCACTGCCTATGGCGACGGCATGCAGACTCGTTCCTTCCAGTATGTGAGTGATCTGGTCGAAGGTATCTACCGCCTGCTCCATTCCAATGAGACCGGCCCGGTCAATATTGGCAATCCCGGTGAATTTACGATCAAAGAGTTTGCCGAATTGGTCAATGAACTCACCGCCAATCAGGCTGGGATTATTTATAAGGATCTGCGCACCAAAGACGATCCCCAGGTGCGCCAACCCGACAATAGTAAGGCCAAACGCCTACTCGACTGGTCGCCACAAGTGAGCCTGCGCGAAGGACTGCAACTGACTATTCCGTGGTTCCGCGAGGAGCTACAGCGCCGTGGGGAGATTTAATGGAAGCATCAACACCACGCCAACTTGACACTAAAGCCGAGCGGATGCTGGCGATCTATGCCGAGCAGCGCTTCCTGCGCTCCCAGAGCAACCAGCGCCTCCGTACCCGTATGCTGGTCTGGGCAATTCGCACGAAGGTGATGGGTAGCCTCAAGCGAACGTTGGATGTGACGGTGGCGAGTCTCTTACTAGCGGCGAGTGCGCCGCTGATGGCGGCAACGGCGCTCGCTATCAAAATCGAGTCACCAGGCCCAATCATCTTCCGCCAGGTACGAGTCGGTAAAGATGGCGAACATTTCTATTGCTACAAATTTCGCTCAATGTACATTGATGCCGAAAAGCGTCGCGCGGAACTGCTGGCCCTAAATGAGTCGGATGGGCCGGTGTTTAAGATCAAACGCGATCCTCGTGTTACCCGCATCGGGCGTGTCATTCGCAAACTGAGCATTGATGAACTCCCGCAACTCGTCAATGTCTTGAAGGGCGATATGAGCCTTGTCGGGCCGCGTCCTGCCATTCCCAGCGAGGTGGAACGCTACACCTACGACCAGATCGCCCGCCTACGCGCCATGCCCGGCATCACCGGCTTGCAACAGGTGAGCGGTCGTAGTAATCTTGACTTTAAGCGCTGGATCGAGTTAGATCTCCAGTATATCGCCGAGCAGAGTGTCTGGAAGGATCTGGAGATTCTGCTCAAAACCATCCCTGCCGTTCTCTCGAGTCGCGGAGCGTACTGATGGGGGCCACGCCCATGGGCTTTAACGTAAGGAGCCTGCAGCCCCTAAAACCCCGCCGGAAGGGGCGATGCTTCGCAAACCATGCCTCCGATCCCCCACCGGCAGGCCCGCCAGAGGCCCACGTTTATGCGTGTGGGCGTAGCCTCCGCCGAGCCCCAGTTGGGAGGGCTTGGCCTTCCTCATCCCCTACCTCCTAAATTCATAGTGGACGAAATATGCGCAAACTACTCGTGGTGCTGGGTGTTCCCATTGACAACCTGACGATGGATGAAGCCCTAGCGCGTTGTGACGAGTTTATTGCTGACGGGCGCACAACGGGGCGAACCTACCAGATTGCCACGGTCAACGCCGATTTTGTGGTGAATTCGTTACATGACCCCGAGTTGCGACGTATTCTGCAAGAGGCCGATATGTCTACTGCCGACGGTATGCCCCTCGTTTGGGCTTCCCGGCTGTTGGGTGGCGCCCTGCCCGGACGGGTGACGGGGGCCGATATGGTGCCCGCACTGGCTCGCCGCGCAGCCGAAAAGGGCTATTCGATCTTCTTCCTCGGTGCTCGTCCCGGTGTGGCCGCGCAGGCGGCTGCTATCCTGCAGCAACGCAATCCGGGCCTGAAGGTGGCGGGGGTCTATTCGCCGCCGCCCGCCTCGATCCTAGAGATGGACACCACGGCGCTCGATCTGGTCAAACAGGCCCGCCCCGATATCCTCCTTGTTGCGTTTGGTAACCCCAAGCAAGAGAAGTGGATTCGTATGCACGCGCCTGAATTGCCGGTGCCCCTCGCTGTTGGCATCGGTGGCACCCTCGACATGATCGTTGGAGTCACCCGCCGTGCTCCATCCTGGATGCAGACGGTGGGCCTCGAGTGGCTCTATCGTATGGCCCAAGAGCCGCGGCGCCTTGTGAAGCGCTACCTGCACGATTTCGCCTACTTTGGCTACTTCTTCTTCCAGCAGTGGTGGGCGATGCGGCGGGGTACGGCAGTGAGTATGGTGCCGGTGGATCCGCCGTCAGTACTCGTTCCGGTAGCGATCACCCCGCCGCCGCCAGCGCCGCCTGCCGCGCCAAGTGAGCCGCAAGCCCCTGTTCTCGCCCCAACATCCTCCGTAACCCAAGCAGATACAATAACACCGGAAGATGCGTTATCTTCAGCAGATGTGGTAACGCTAACAGAGATAAAAAACCCAGCAAAGGCAACAATTCTTCCGGTGTCCCGCTTGCCCATCCTGCACCCTCAAGGGCGCATTGACGTGACCAATAGCCGTCAATTGGCCGATACAATTCGCCTGCAGCTCGAAATGAACCCCACCCTTATCGTGAGTCTCAAAGCCGTCACGTTCCTCGACAGCACTGCCTTAGGCACCCTGGTGGCGATGGCCAATCAGTCGCGCAGTGCAGGCGGGCGGTTCTATCTCGTTGAGGTTCCACCGCCGGTTAAAGATCTCTTACGGCTCGTGCGCCTCGATCACTTTTTTGAGATCTTGCCTGACGCTGCCAGCGCCGAGGCGCGCCAACAAGCCGATAATCAGCCCCTGCCGCCTATGGTTACCGCTGGTGGTTGGATCGTTGCCAAAGCACCCCGCCTCTTCGATGCCGAGACGGCACCCAGCTTTACCGAACACTGTAGCAGCCGCATTGACGGATCGACGCGGATGGTCATTGATCTGCAAGAGACGATCTTTCTCGCCAGTGCAGGCATGGCTACGTTGCTTAAGCTGGATCGCATGCTGCGCGAACGCAAGGGCAGTTTGCGCATTACTGGCTGCACGCCAGAGGTGTTGCGGACGCTCAAACTCGTCAAGCTTGATACGGTGCTTACGATTGTTGATACCATGTAGCGGTAAAGGGCTCTTTTTTGCTCCCACGTGGACGGCTTTGCCGCTCACGCGGGAGCAAAAAATGCCGCACCCGAACTCCACACCCGACAAAGGTTGCCGCGCCTATGCAAGCGATCATCCTCGCTACCGATGAGACCCATCAACTGCCCCCTCTGACCGATAGTTTGGCCGCACCAATGTTGCCGATTGTGGATCGGCCCGTGATGGCTACAACGATTGAGATTTTGGCTCGTTTTGGCCTAAAGAAAATTATTGTTTGTGTGCATGCCCGAGAAAATCAGATTACCACTCATTTTGGTAGTGGCCGCCGTTGGGGGGTCGAACTCAAATATCTCTTTCAACGCGCAGCCCTCGGCAGCGCGGGGAGCCTCTCCTACGCTCGTAGCCTGCTCACCGAAACCTGTCTTGTCTTACCTGGCGATCAGCTCTGCGATCTCGAGCTTGAGCAGGCGCTGCATTTCCACCAGAACCATGGCGGTAGCGCAACCACCATTTTGCATGGTATGTTTAGCGCGTATAATGGGCCGTATGCTGCGCTTGAAGATGATGGACGTTTGCGCAAAGGTGCGCCGATGCAGGCCGGGTTAGCCTATACCGGGGCGTTTCTTTTTGAGCCCCATGTCCTCAGCAACATCCCCGTTGAGCGTCCAACGACGATCATTGCTGATCTCTTGCCCACGCTCCTCGATCAGGGTGAAGCGGTCTATGGCTATACCATGACCGGCTACTGGAATCCGCTGCAGAGTCTCGCCGCCTTCCAGCAGGCGCAAATAGACTACTTGCAGAGCGCCTATGCCCTCCAAATGCCCGAGCAAGCCGACAAGCGGCCAACAGTACGCTTGCGCTACCCTTCGCTTGAGGCGCGTTCCATAGCGCCCGGCATTTGGGTGGGCAGCGATCCCTCCATTCATCCTAGCGCTATGCTCGCCCCACCACTCTACCTCGGCCCCCAAACGTGGGTTGGGCGCGAAGTGGAGTTGGGGCCGCAAACGATCCTCGGTAGTAACGTTGTTATTGATGATGAAGCAACGGTTCACCATAGCACCGTGCTGAGCAATACCTATGTGGGCTGTCTCGTCGCGGTCGATCACAAAATTGTTACGCCCGATACCATTAGCGACCCGGCGACTGAGGCGACGACGATGATTGTTGACCCTTTTCTCATCTCGCCGGTGGAAGATCCCCAAGCGCAGCGGGTGGTGCAACGGGGCCAAATCAGCAGAGTTGTCGCGGGCATCTTGATCACGGTACTCAGCCCACTCATTCTGCTCATTGGCCTGCTGGCTTTGCTGACCAACCGTGGGCGCTTCCTGCTCCGCGAGACCTATGTGGGCGGACGCATCAATCCGCTGAGCGATGCGTTGTTTACCTTCCAACGGCTCCAGTTCCGTACTCGCCACGCCGATGGACGCTACGTTATGGGCGGGCGCTGGATGGAACGTTGGGAATTGCAGCGTCTCCCCGAACTCTTCAATGCGTGGCGCGGCGATCTGGCTCTTGTAGGCATCAAACCCCTGCGCCCAGAAGAGCTTGCCCAACTCACCGAGAGTTGGTGTGAACAACGCCACGCCGCCGCTGCTGGATTGACTGGCTTGTGGTATATCGATATTGATCCTGCGAGCGACTTAGAGACCGTGGTGGTAACTGACGTATACTATACGGCAACACGAAGCCGTGGCCATGATCTGCTTATCCTCCTCCGTACCCCGCTGGTTTGGCTCCGGCGCAGCCAACAACGCGGCCTTGCCACCGATCAATTAGCCAATACCATGAGCAACATGTAAATGCTACAGCCCTTGCAGATAAGGAGCCGCCGCGTGAAAATCCAAACACCAGAAGTTGTGCAGCTTGCTCTACCTGCTCGCTATACCTATCTGCATCTCTTGCGTGAATGTATCGCCGATATGCTGCAACTGGTTGAAGATGTTGTTGAACTTGAGATGTTGATTCAAGGAATACAACTTGCTGTCCATGAAGCTTGTACAAATATTATCAACCATGCCTATCAGCATAAAACAAGTGAAATAATTCATATCACTCTTACTCTTCATTTTGACCATCCACGCCTAGTGGTTGAACTCCTCGATCAAGGCCATCCCTTCCATGCCGAAAACTATACACCTCCTAACCTTGAAGAGATGCAAACTGGTGGTTACGGGCTTTTTTTGATCAACAAACTGATGGATACTGTCACCTACACATCACAACCAGGCCGCAATGAATGGTGCTTGGTGAAGCATGTGACGGCGTAATTATTTCGCATCGTTATAGTAAGGAGTCTGCTTTGAGGAACATTTGTGTTGTCGGCACCGGCTATGTCGGACTGACTACCGGCGTTTGTTTTGCCGATCTGGGCAATACCGTTACCTGTATTGAGATTAATACCGAGAAACTGGAACAACTGCGCTGCGGCAAGTCGCCCATCTACGAGCCGGGCCTCGAAGAGTTGCAAGAGCGCAATATGCGCGCCGGGCGTTTGCGTTTCACCGCCGACTACGCCGAGGGGCTGACTGATGCCGAATTGATCTTTATTACCGTTGGCACGCCCATGGGCCCGGATGGGGCCGCCGACCTGAGCTATGTGCAAGCGGCAGCTCAGGGCATCGGCCAGCATCTGAAGAATGAGGCGATTATTATTGACAAGAGTACCGTGCCGGTCGGTACGGGCGACATGGTCTTTGGCATTATTGCCCAACACGCCGCGCCCGGCGTCAGTTTTGCCGTCGTCTCTAACCCGGAATTCCTGCGTGAAGGCAGCGCTCTCAGCGATTTCTTCAAGCCCGATCGTATCGTGCTCGGTTCCACCAATACCCAAGCAGCCGAGAAGGTGGCCGAGTTGCATGCGCCCTTGGGCGCACCGATCATCATCACTGACCTGCGCACTGCCGAGATGATCAAATACGCCTCCAATGCCTTTCTGGCAACGCGCATCTCTTTTATCAATGAGATCGCCCAGATCTGTGAGCGCCTCGGTGCTGATGTGCAAGAGGTCGCCCGTGGCATGGGCGCTGATCGGCGCATTGGCCCCCACTTCCTCGATGCCGGCATTGGCTACGGTGGCTCCTGTTTCCCCAAGGATGTCCTTGCCCTGCACCACATGGCCGCCTCATCCGGCTGCCATCCCCAGTTGCTCCAAGCCGTCATGGACATCAATCAGTCGGCCCGTGAGCGTTTCGTTCAGAAGGTGCAGATCTTGCTTGGCGATCTCAAAGGTAAGTGCGTTGGCATCCTTGGCCTCTCCTTCAAACCCAACACCGACGATATCCGCGAAGCGCCGAGCATCGACATTATCCGCACTCTCCAGGGCGCTGGGGCGCGTGTGAAGGCCTACGATCCTGTGGCGATGGAGAATGCGGGCGAGCTTATGCCTGAAGTTACCTTCTGCGCTACCGCCTACGATGTAGCCAAAGAGTCCGATGCGCTGCTGCTCGTGACTGAGTGGAACGAGTTTAAGCAACTCAACTGGGAGAAGATCCGTAGCTTTATGCGCCAACCCATCGTTATTGACGGGCGCAACCTCTACGATCCCGAAGAAATGATCGCCCGCGGCTTCACCTACTGGGGCGTCGGACGCGGCGTGCAACCGACCCTTGCCGCCGCTAGTAACGAGCCCGTCTCGGCGTAAGATGTTCTCTTGCGGAGGTTGGGGCGACTACGCCGCCCCAACCTCCCTTTTTTGTCGGGAGTTGGCGGTTGCGCCGCCAACTCCCGACAAAAAAGCGATCGTCACGCCAGTTGCAATGTCACATAAATAATTGCCACCAACAACCCACCACCAAGCAGCAAATACTCCACAATCAGACGCTGCTGCAAACGCCCCGCTGCAAGGTGCTGCAACATACTCACTATCAGGTAAAAACTGACCAGTAGTACCGTACCGGCGATGAGGAAGTTCGTGGCCCAATAGTTCAAAGCCCACGTCGCCTGGGCCAAGATGAGCCCCACGAGCAGGCTCAAGGGCAGCGCATTGCGACTGAACGGAGTGGACAGCAACGCATAGGCGAGCAGCGTCGCGCTCAACCCTACCATACTCGCCGAGTAGAGCGTGCGGTAGCGTGTATAGCAGATGGCGCTAAAAACACCAAACGCCAGTAGGTAGCCCAAGGCTTGCAGCACCAACTGCGCCCGTTGGCTCAAGATCGGGTTACGATCCAGGGCGTAGTGTTGTGCCACCAGCACTGTCAAGAGTGAACCGCCCGCCGCAATGAGTGCCAAAGCAAAAGCCGCCCCCTCCAGTGTTCCGCTAAAGAGGCGGAAAAAGGCAAACGAGCCGATCACGCTGAACGAGGGCAAAATCCAAAAGACCGGCACTACCTCAAAACGCACCACCCCCAAGTTGATCTGGGGCAACGTTCGGTGCTGCATCTGTGGATGGCCACGCGCCAATAGATCCGCTCCTGCACTCGTAATCACCGCCAACGAACCCAAGAGCAACCACGAAAGCTCAAGCGTTGGCAGATCGCCTCCC
>RSAS01000247.1:0-2307 GCA_003934145.1 Candidatus Viridilinea halotolerans
GGGTTCAGGGTTCAGGGTTCAGGGTTCAGGGTTCAGGGTTCAGGGTTCAGGGTTCTTCTGTTCTTCTGTTCTTCTGTTCTTCTGTTCTTCTGTTCTCTGCCTATCTTACCACCCCATTGTTACGAGACTGTTCGCGCCACTGCGTGCCGGTGAGCAGCATTTCATAGAATTCAACGAAGGTTTCAAAGCGACTACGGCGAAAATAGGGCAACAGATCGGCGTAGCGCGGATCATCCAAATGGCGGAGGGATGGGTCGCGTCCAGCGCTGCGCCATTCGCTTTCGAGGTAACGAAAGCCGAGGCGTTCATAGCAGCGCACGGCACGGCGGTTGAAGGCGGCCACATCAAGATACATGTAGTTAAATTCTAAAGGGCCAAAATAGTGATCCAGAAACACCACCAGCGCTTCAGTACCCAGCCCTTGGCCGACATGGGCTTGTGAGAGCGAGATACCGAGACGCGACCCGGCACCATCGGGTTCAATTTCGCGCAGGGAAATGCGCCCGATCAGACGTTGGTTCAGGTTATCTACCGCCCAGACGTAGCGTTGCGCTTGCCAACCGCGCCCGCCCAACTCATCATAGAGGGACACCCGTGAGATGTTCCAAAGCGAGTTGAAGGGCTCGTTGTAGCGCGGCCAAAGTTCCTGGGCGAAATTATCGCCACGCTGCCAGGGGCGTAAGGTCACCCGTGGCCCGTGGATCACCCGCGTCTGTGACTGTCTTTGCATAGTTAGGTGGGGATCAGGGGCGGCGGTGCCGCTCCTGCAAAATGCTTCTTGTTGATTTTTGGCGGCTTCGTCGCCAAAAATCAACAAAAATGAGGGTTTGGGGCGCAGCCCCAGCAACTTTGACGCAGCCCTCCACTTGATGCGTGCGGGGCCAGGCCCCCAACCCCGCCTAACGGGGGCGTAAATAGTTGAGTGACATCCATCCTTCCACTGGGCGGCCATCCACTTCGGCGCGTACACGCAACCAAGGGATGTTATCTTCGATGCGTGGGCCATCCAATTTGCGTACCATCGCTCCGTTGGGAATGACCGCGACGATGTTGCTGGCATCAAAAGCGTTGGGTTCGCGGCGCAGGTTCAAGCCCTCGGCAATATTGACCACATAGATCTCGCTGTTACCGAAACGATCGCTGATCCAGGCAATGGGGTTGGGCATGCGTTCGCTGCCGCCGACCAGCCCAACGACTGCATAGTAGCTTGTGCCGACGACCGCAACGAGCATGGTGGTCATGAGCAGCCAGGCAAGCAGATTGCTCACCATCTGCTGTTTGCGCCATGGTAGCGCGTTAGGTTCACGACGTTGGTTGGCGTTGCGTGGCTTACGACCAAAGCTCGACATAGCGCGGGGAGCGGCAGTTGCGTGGGTAGGTGGCAGCGCAACGGGCGGCGTGGCGGGGGCAACAGCGGGTATGCGTTGCGGCGCGAGTTGGCGGGTCGCGGCCCCCAATTCGCGCCAGAGGCTATCGAGGGCTACGCCCAAACTCTGCGCGTCGGAGAAGCGTTCGGCGGGGCGGCGCTCCGTGGCGCGGGCCAGCAGCGCTTCAAGCGAAGGCGCGTAGAGGTTGGGTTGCATCTGGCGCAAGGGGGGGATACGGGCATGCAGATGGGCCAGCGCCGTGGCCCGCGCATCGCTGCCGCGCACCGGACGCGTACCAGTGAGCAACTCGTAGAGCAGCAAACCCAGCGCATAAACCGCCGTGGCGTGCGTGGCGGGTTGGCCTTCGCTCAATTCCGGGGCGCGGTAGTGGGCTTGATCAGCTTGGATGGCCTCCGGCGGCAAGAACCAACTTTCGACCAGACGCACTTGGCCTTCGTCCACGAGCAGCACGTTACTGCTAGAGATAGGGGGATGGTAGAGACCTTGCGGCAGTGCAGGATCGATCTGACGCTGGCAGGTCGCTACCGCAGCAGTAATTTGGCGCAGATAGAGCAGCGCTTGTTCCACCGTCAGCAGCCCCAAGCCACCCAGCGGGCGACCACTGCAGAATTCGGTTACGACGAAGGGTCTTCCACCAACTTCGCCGCTATCGAAGACCTCAAGCAACGCCGGATGGGAACGGTGCGCCATCTGCGTAATTTCGGCCAAAAAGAGTGTGCGCGGACGTTCTTGGCCCACCAGATCCTTGCGGAAGAGATGCAGCAACACCCGCCGCCGCAAACGCTCATCGCTTGCCGCATAGACCTGCGCCCAGCGGGTATTTCCCAACTGCGCACTCACCCGATAGCGCCCAAAGAGCAAGGGAGCGTCGGCGGCGTCTTGATCTGTTGTTTGATCTCTGGTCATTGCTATGATCCGT
>RSAS01000247.1:2407-3318 GCA_003934145.1 Candidatus Viridilinea halotolerans
GAGGCGTGATCCGTGAGGCGTGATCCGTGAGGCGTGATCCGTGAGGCGTGATCCGTGAGGCGTGATCCGCCTCTTCGCCCCACCGTCTCTTCGCCTCACCGCCTCACCGCCTCTTCGCCTCACCGCCTCACGCCGCTTCGCCGCCTCACCGCCTCTTCGCCTCACCGCCTCTTCGCCCACACCAACTCATAATGGCCGTCCTGCCAGGGCGCAAAATGCACATCCGCACAACCGAGATCGTGTAACGTCTGCGCAAGTTGCGAGCGCTGAAGAGCGCGACCAGGGAGCAGGCGTGCCCAGTTGTCGGGTACTTTGCTTAGCAGCAGTGTACCACCAGGACGCAAGACGCGCACCATTTCGTGCAGAGCTTGGCGCGGCTGAGGAAAATATTCAAGCGCTTCAAGGCATGTCACGAGATCAACGCTGGCAGCGGTGCCGGGAAGCGCGTTTGCCTCGGCTTGCAGCCAGAGTACCGGCAGAGCGGGTGCCTTGCGCCGGGCTTGCGCCAGCATCGCGGGCGTGAGATCAAGGGCAGTGACAACGCCATGAAAGCTGGGGTCGGCACAGAGCAGCCGTGGCACGCGCCCGGTGCCAGTGGCGACATCAAGTATACGTGGTGCGTTTCGGTTAGCCAGCGCTGCATGCAAGTGAGGGAGCAGAATGGCATCGGCACTCTGCTGCCATGGTTGGCGCACGGCATCGTAGCGTTGCGCCCCCAATTGGTAGATGCAGCGCACCGCTCGTGGGCCAAGATAGGCACCTTCGGCCAGGACTACCTGCCAATAGAGCAACGCTCCCACGCCGCTGCTGGCCCCCAGCCAGCCGAGGATGCGCAAAATCATGGCGAGGATTATACCTCCATGTTCGCTAGTGATCCCACCGTTTCTCATTTATTGATTCCTGCGAAAAAA
>RSAS01000138.1 GCA_003934145.1 Candidatus Viridilinea halotolerans
CAGGTCGCTGGGGCTGCACGGGAATGGGAGCCACCAAAAAATCTTGACACTTCTGATTCCGCTTCATCCGCTGCTCCACCGCATCAGAAAGCATGGTACGATGCTCAGCAAATTAGATCTCCGCACCGGTGTCATTATGCTCAGCGCCCTCGTGCTGGGCCTAATGTGGGCCGGCTACAACCTACAACTCGCCGGAGGCGCACGCAACGATACGACGTTGCGCCCATTGATCTGGGTCGTCTTTGGCTGCCCGTTTGCCTTGGCGCTGGGCTGGGTGCTGGCCCGCCGTCACGAGGCGGCCTTGGCTGCCTTCTGCTGCTTCTGCCTCTACTTCTTCACCTTTTTTGTAGCCCAACGCGGCGAGAGCCTCTGGCTGAGCAGCAGCGAAGCGGCGGCCAGCGGCCATCAACTCCACTTTCAACTCGTGCTGGCCCTTCACGCCGTGGGCGGCTTGGGCTTGATCTTCTGGCGTACGCGTGAGGTCTCCTATGGCACAAACGCCGCGTGAATACCAAGAGGCCCTGGAAGCGCGCATCTTGTCGCCCTTGGCGGCACAGAGCGCCACGGCGGTGCGTGAGCGCACGGAGCCACCTTGTCCGTTGCGCACCGCCTACCAGCGCGACCGTGATCGCATCCTTCATTCAAAGCCCTTTCGGCGGCTGAAGCATAAGACGCAGGTCTTTATTGCGCCATTGGGCGATCATTACCGTACCCGTTTAACCCATACGCTTGAGGTGACGCAGGTGGCGCGCACGGTGGCACGGGCGCTGCATCTCAACGAGGATCTGACCGAGGCGATTGGTTTGGGCCATGATTTGGGCCACGCCCCCTTTGGCCACGCCGGTGAGACGGCGCTGACGCGCATCTTTGTGGAACATTTTCGCCATAACGAGCAGTCGCGCCGCATCATCGAGGTACTGGAACGCAATGGCCAAGGGCTCAATCTCACCTACGCGGTGCGCGAGGGGATCTACCTGCACTCTAAGGCGCGCCGCGACATCATGACGACGGCGTGGGGGACAGCGAGTACGCTGGAGGGCCAACTGATTAAAATTTGCGACAGTGTGGCCTATATCAACCACGATATTGATGATGCGCTGCGCGCTGGTGTATTGCACCAAGCCGATCTGCCCGTGGCGGTACTGGACATTCTGGGGCACACTCACGGCGAGCGGCTTCACACCATGGTGGGCGATCTAGTTGATTGTAACTGGTGGGCAACGGGCGAGGGCGACCCGCCCGATCCGCCCCTGATCAGCATGAGTCCGTCGATCTTAGCGGCCACCAACGAGTTGCGCGATTTTATGTACCGTGAAGTCTATCTTGCCCCGCAGAGCAAAGCCGACGATAGCAAGGTACGTTTTGTGATCGAGACGCTCTTTGCCCATTTTGTGCAGCACCCCGACCAGTTGCCCGCAGATCTGTTGGCGATCAACCGTGTGCGTGGCGAAGCCATCGAACGTGCGGTGGT
Organism: Candidatus Viridilinea halotolerans; assembly: GCA_003934145.1. GTDB lineage: Bacteria > Chloroflexota > Chloroflexia > Chloroflexales > Chloroflexaceae > Viridilinea > Viridilinea halotolerans. The sequence continues at coordinate 1,472 of RSAS01000138.1, forward strand.
TGATTACATTGCCGGCATGACTGACCGTTACGCGCTGGAGATTTTCAAGCGCATCTTCATGCCGCGCACCTGGGGGGCGTGAGGCGCGATACCACATCCGATAGCCGATAGCCGATAGCTGAAAGCCGGACATGGCGTCTCAATGCGCTTGAATGTCATTAGGCATACGGCCTATTCAAGGGTAATTGGTGTGAGGCGCGAGGCGTGAGGCCACCATTGTCATGCTGAGCGCAGCGAAGCATCGCTCGTCGTACCCAGAAAGACCCTTTGTTCCGCTCCTGATAAACAAAGCCTTGTTTCTCACGGAGCCCCTGGCCCGCAGGCCACTTGGCACTCAGGGTGACAACGCCACCGCATCATGCACCCAATCACCGCACGACACGTTGCAACAGACTCCGTCCCGCCATAGACGCCCCCGTCAGCGTTGAGTGATAGATCTGCTCTAAGTCATCCATCACCGCGCCATGGCTACGGAAGGGCAATGGATTGGTGCGCAGGCGCGGCAACAACTCCGGTTCATCTAAGAGGCGTTGCAAATTTTTAGCCAAATCTTCAGCATCATCAACTTGAAAGAGCAATCCATTTTTTTCATGCTCAATCAGTTCTGCAATGCCACCGAGATTCGAGCCAACGACCGCAACGCCTACCGCTTGCGCTTCAAGGATGCTATTCGGGCTATTTTCGACCCAGCGCGAAGGAATCACCACCACATCCAGGTCAGCCAACACATCCCAGACCTCAGCACCGGCAAAGGTACCGTGCCATGCAGCATCGGGCAGATCGCCTAGCGTCTCGACCAAGTGCTGCCCATAGTGCTGATGGCCCGCGTCTGCGCCATAAATGGCCAACTTGCGCGGACGCGGCCCGGTCAGGAGCTTCCATGCATCGAGCAGCAGGTCAACCCCCTTATGGGGCTTGACCTGGCCGATATAGCCGACACGTAGCGTCGTGGAGGGCTTGCGCACCACACACTGCTTCAGTTCGACTCCTTGGCGAGCGACGGTAATTTTCGCCTTATCGATCCCGTGGTGGCCATAGAAATCGGCCAAGAAGCGTGAGGGTGCCAGCAGGCGATCCACGGTTGCCAGCGCACGCTGCAAGCGCTGCGCCCGGGCCTCTTGCGCAGGCAGGCCCAGCAGCCGCCCCAGCGAACTCGTGGGCTGTAACCGATCCCAAGCAAAACTGGTCGCCTTGGGCACCAAGCGCGCCGGAATGCGGAAACGTCGTTGGCGCTCGGCATAACAGCGCGCACAACGTGCCGCACTTGGCTCATCGCAGCGCTCGCCCAGCGGCGTCAACAAATTGATCTGATGGCACAACCACCAATAGTCGGTCAGATCCACAATGGTACGCACCCCGTGGGCTGTGGCGGCATCGAGCGCACTTGCCCCCCACAAATAGCCACTGAAGAGATGCATCAGTTGCGGCTTATACTGATCCATAAAATTGCTTGCGATCATTCCCAAATCAGGATGATCGTAACTATAGCGCAACGGATCATCGTTAGCACCACCATTAAAGGCCACCTCACGCACACGCACCCCGTCGTGAATGCGCTCTTGTACACGCACCTCAGCGTGGGGCGCATTATCACTCTCAATCGCCAACACTGCTACCTCGTGTCCACGCTCACGCATTGCCCGTGCCGTCCGTTCTGCGCGGCGCTCCGCACCTCCTTGCTGCCCCGGAGGGTAGCCATGTACTGTAATCAAAATTCTCATGGTATTTTCTTTTTCTGTTAGATAGGGGGATTTTGCGGGGGCCGTGCCCCCGCGCCCCCCCGCCGCACGGGGGATTTTGCGGGGGCCGTGCCCCCGCGCCCCTGCCGCACGGGGGA
>RSAS01000178.1 GCA_003934145.1 Candidatus Viridilinea halotolerans
GGACGACCTGAACTGCGACGGCATCCGCCAAGACGCCGAGCCGCTGATGCCCAACGTCACCATCACCCTGCGCTACGCGGGCATCTGGGACGAAGCGACGAACCAGTTGGTGGGGGGCGAGATCCACGCCCAAGCCCCCGATATTCAGTACAGCAATGGATACTTCTTCAGCCGTGGGGCGCAGAGCGAACCCTACTTCATCTCGATCCGGGGCGAGGACAAGCCAGCGGGCTACGTCCCCGCGCCGTTCCAAGCGGGCGACGACCGCACCCGCGACAACGACATGACGGTGGGCCTGCTGCCGGGGACGCCGCTCTGGGCCACGCCGGTCTTCTGGATGCCGGAAGATCGGGACGCGGTGGTGACGGGGATCGACATCGGGCTGTGCCGCGTCGAGACGCACACGGTCTACCTGCCGCTGGTGGTGCGCTAACACACGCTTCCTCCCTGCCCCGCTTGATGCACTGTCTGGCGTTCTATTCGTCATGCATCGCCTTCGGGTGGGGCAGGGGATTCTTGGTGCTCACTGTGGGACGAGAGTACGCGGATGGCATTTTTGACATCACGACACGGTCTCTTCTGGTACGCCCGCTGTAAATCGCGCAGAATACGCAGAATTTCTTGTTTGGGAAGCGTGATCATACGGGGAGGCACGTCTTGCATGGGAGGCCACGAATGGTTCAGATCGCAAAAAAAAAAGACCGCGCCCTCGGGCTGGTCCTGAAAAGCAGGCCATTTCCCCGACAGACGCGATCTAGCAATGCCGAGACGCAACGGCAGAAAATTGTACGAAAACGCCCCTAGTATAGCCTATCGTATCGATTCGTAACAGGGGGGGGGATGGGTACGATGCCCTATCCTGCATGCACCGATAGTACTATGCGCTCCCAAGACTTGCGTTTTCCGTGCAATCCTTGGGCAGTAGCACCATCGCCCCCGGCAATCTTATGCCGACGAAGCGTGTGGTGTTGGTATGGCGGTGGCAGGACGACGGCCCGGAAGAATACGCCGATGCGTATCGAGGACGTACTTCACTTTCTGGTACTCCTCGCCGGTTGCACGACCATACACGCGCAGGGCCACATCGGTACGCTTGGCTTGCGGGCCAAGTTGTTCCTCCAGTTCGTCAGCAGCCCGCAAGATACGCCCCTCTTCTTCCGGCGAGATGGCATGTCCCTCTTCCCTGCTCTCGGACGAAGCCGGTTCCGCATCTTCTGGACGTGGTGGCAAGATTGTGAGCGGATCGGTGGCGCGGGGCAGGTGTGCCAGCATCTCGCGCCGATGCTCAATCGTGATCAGGGGGGCGCTGAAGGATTCAATATCACGGCCACTCCGCACCGTGAATTGTCCACGCTGCAATTCGTTAGGTGGGATAGCGCCTGCGGCCCGCACTTCTGACACCGAGATGCCGAGGTTGGGTTCAACCGCCGCTTGGCGTCCCTGGACACCGCAAATATTTGTGCCAAAGTGGGTGCGCCAGCGCGTACTCAGCCGCGTCGCATTCTGAATGTCTAGGAGAAAGACGATGCCTTCCGACAGCGAGGTACTCATCTCCTCGGTGAGCCACGCATCCAACTCCTTGTCATCCACCGGCATTAAATCCAACTCAGCAAGGTAGACGACCAGAATCGGTGGCCTGAGCGCAGCAGGAATATCGGCCCATTCAAGCACCTGGGCACGGCGACGAATCGCCACGCGCCGCGCTCGTTCGCTGGAGATCGCCTGCATCGCCCCCCGAACCATGTCAGGATCACGCCCCAGGACGGGTTCGCGCCAATTGTGGGCTTTGCCCTCCCAAAGCGCAAAATCCTCTTTCGGGTCTATCGCAAACAGTTTCAGTTGCTCCGGTCGGGTGCGTAGGGCGAGTTGCGCCAAGATGGTGAAGATAAGCGCCCCTTTGCCCGAGCGGGTTTCACCGGCTACCGCAATGTGGCCCGTGAAGGCTTCGGAGCGCGGATGCACCGAGAGCCAGAAGGATGTGACCCGCTGGTGAGCGGGTTGCGTAATCCACCCAATGGCCGCAATCCAAGCAGTCTGATCTGGCGGTGCTTCGACCGCATCGGCTTCCTGGATGAGCAGGGGAATTCCTGGAGGTGGATTGGGCATCGGCAAGGAGCGGTTGATGTGTGCAACCACTTTCTTGCGCGTCACCTCGTCCATTGCTGTGATCACCGTGCGGTAACACTCTTGCCACTTGGTAAGTTCCTGTTGCACACCATTATTCGCCTCTTGTAGCGTGGCAATCAGGTGTTCCTGCGCTGCGATCTTCTGTTCGTACTCCTGTTTGGAGAACCAGATGACGAGTGCGCCAGAGATGAAAAACAACAGAAGGCCCAGTCCGCTCCAGAAGGTCAACGCATCTTTACTTCCACTGGCATCAGACGACTGAGTCAACACCAGCGCGAAGGCCACGTATGCAATGGTTGCAGCGGACATGGGCTTCCCCTTTCCCACGCGTAGAAGCCGCATCCTGCGATGAGAAAGGCGACGGATTCAACGAACATTTGCTGCCACCAGGGCAAGCCCGAATCCACCGGCGGGGCGTCGGGCTTCGGGGCTGGAATGGTTCGCTGACGTATCTTGCGCGAAACCGGCGGCGCTGGTGCGACAGCAGGGGCGACATGATCCACATATCCGTGACCCGCGTACGCAGGGGATGGGAGCGAAGCCGGGGGCGGGGGCGGGGCTGGGGCCGGGGCAGGAGGCGAGGCTGGAACCGGAACCGGAGGTGAGGCTGGGGCCGAAACCGGAGGTGAGGCTGGGGCCGAAACCGGAGGTGAGGCTGATGCCGGGGATGGGGCTGGAGGTGCGGTGACCACCTGTTTCTGCAATAATCCAGCCAACAGCGTGGCATGTTCTCCCTGCGGCTCGTGATACCCCGGTGCCCCTGGGGGTGGAATGTACGCGAGGTCTTCGTCATGACCTTGATTCGTTCGTGCGGGCATGGCTTATCTCTCCACAACGTATCTCGGTTCGGATACATCCCAATCCCAAGCTGTACGGACTTGGGGTGCCGATTCTCTACAACACATGAAACATCTGATTCCCATCCGTGAGACTATGCCCCACGGATGGGGATCGGCTGCGAGGGAAGCGCCTTCCTTCCCGTCACCTCAGAGAAAATCCCCACCACCAATCTCATCAATCGACCCCGCTGCTGACGGGTCTATCTCCGGCGCTTCTCCCGGTGCCTCGTGTTCCTCCGCCGTTGCTGCTGCCAGCGGTGGGTGAGCGAGCAGGGCGATCAGGGCGTGGAGTCGCCCCGTGCGCTGCAACAAGGGGAGGCATGTCAGCACGTCGTGTAATACCAGCATGGCCACCTGCTGTTCATCAACGCCGCCAGGAATGACCCCGCCAACACTGAGCAGGCGCGCCAGATCCAGTTGCAGGCCGCGACGCCAGATCCGTAACGCGAGGTCGGTTTCACTGCTCGATTCGGGGTAGAGCACACGAACCGCCTCTTTCTGTGCCATCTCGCTGCGGCTCAAGCGGAGGCTCGCCACTAAGTGGCGCGCCCCGCTCGATTTCCCCTCGTCCTGGGGGGAGGGATGTTTTGCCACGCACGCCCTCCTTTCCCTACTTGCCCGATGCTTTGAACACCAACGCGAACAACGCCCCTACCACATTCAACAGGCTGGATACTGGCCCATCCACAATGAGGTAGTCCCGTCCAGCCTGCTTCTCCTCTTGCGCCAACACCTCCGTCAGCAAGCCATTGAGCAACTGCACTCCGCCGCCTGTAATGGTGACAAACAGATTGCTGTCTCTCAAATCGGCCAGCACATCTGCGAGCATTGACTGCCCGCTGGCCGCTACGACGCGCTGCACATCCTCATCAATGGTGACACGCCGACTCGACTTGGTGACCCAGCGCCGCACCAGTGCCTGCTGCGCCTCTACGTCATTTTTGATGATGCCGTTGAACTTCACATCATTGCGGAGCGCCCGCGCAATGCGGATCGTCCCATCGCCTGGGCGACGGTTGATCATCCGTGAGGGGTTGAAGCCCACTTCGCAGACGTGGAGATCGCCGCCGCCTACGTCAATCACCACCATCCCATCGTCGAGGTGCAGCGCCGGCTTGCCCGTGGGCGTGCGTGTGACCGCCACCACCGTGCCGCTCGTCTGGGCGAAGGGCAGGACGTGCGCCACCTTGATGATCCACTGCTCAGTGACGCGGCTATCGTCGTCGCGCGTGATCTCCCACACTTTGCCCTTCAGGTGTCGCTTCATCGACTCGCGGGTGCGCTCTTTCACAGAAGGCATCCCGCTTTGATCAACGATGACCTCCATGTTCGGCACCGCCAAGCAGAGTGCAATCTGGTACTCACCGGGCGGGTAGCCCGCCGCTCGCAGCAACTCCACGATGCTCGCGCCAATGAACCAGCGTTGGCGATCATCGTCGAGCCGCTGCCGCGTCGGACCAATCCGCAACGCGCCGCCCCGGTGGCGCAGCGCAACATCCCCGATCCAAAAACTCGTGCCATCGCAGGAGTAACTCACCTCGCGCGCCCCCTGAATCGCTTGGGCCTGGGCAAACGCCGTTGGTACCCGCAGCGTCGTGAGGGATGACGTGAGGCTGCCCTCCTCCTCACTCGCCAACGGCGCAAGCGTCGCCCCCTTCAGCGCGTCATTCCCGTTATCAATCGCCACCGGAATGAGCGTACTGCCACCGACACGCACCGTGGAACGCACCGGCACCACCGCCGACTGCTGCGTGGCCCACTGACGGGCCACAACGTCAAGGATCGACCCCTCTGGCGCCTCGATCATGGTCTGATTGGTTGGATACGACATCTTCGGAACCCTTTCATGCAAGCGTGTACAGATCTGTACACTTCTGTACTCCAGACGGGGCAACGGGGGAAGGGAAAGAGTACAGATCTGTACACTTCTGTACTCCCGCTGCCTCACGTTCACCGACCCATCGCGGCTACATTTCTTGGCGGCGATTTCGGACGATTTCGGACGATTTCGGGCGATTTGTCCGCGTCCTGATGCGGATTTGCCCAATGTAGGAAATTTTCCAAATCGCCCGAAATCGCCCCATACGGGGGGCAGAGGAAATCGGCAAATCGCCAAATCGTGCCAAACCCTGCCCTTCGTCATTCCCGTTACGCCACGGTGATCGGGTGACCATCACGGTGACGGGCGATTCACCGCTCGCGCCCGCCAGTATCTCCCTCATCGGCTTCCTCCTCTCCTGGTGAGCGCACGGCTAGCGCGTTCATCGTCAAACACTCGCTGATATAGTCCAAGTAGCCCTGAAGGTCGTCGTTGTCGTTGAGACTCGCGAATGGCTTGGTGGCTCCGCTCACCAACTTGACTTGGGCACCGACATCGGAGAGCGTCGCGTCGATGCCTTTGACCAAGCCGCGCATCACGCCGGCCAGCTCTTCGCGCTCCTGAATGGCGAGGTTGGCAAAGCCGATGAGCGATTGCTCTTGTGCGCGCAGAAGCGTTGCGCGAAGGATCGCAAGGTCGGCCTGCGTCTGGAGTTCGTAGCGGCGCACCAAATGGGCTTGGCGCACATGCTCGACCAGCTCCTCGCTCGTCACCGGCGTCCAGAGCAGCGCCGGGATGAGAATGAAGCCAATCACCCCGATACCCACCTGCTGCAGAATGAGGCCCGTCTGGGCCACGGTGGGCTGTGCTGCCCACCACGAATACTGCACCTCAATGCTGTAGTAGATGAGGTAGCACACCGCGCCGATCACCACGGCGTAGCCCCACGTCTTCGCCTGGATCTTTTGCAGCACCATTCCTGCTGGCGACCACGGGATGAGGAATGCGGTGAGGGAGGGGGGCGCTAAGGTCAAGATCGCGGTGAAGGCCGCAGCGACAAGCCGGTCGTCAGTCAGGTGGCTCTGCACGCCCCACCAGTAGATGGTCGAGCCAAGCATGGCGATCAAGGCGAGGATGGTCAGCAGACCTTTGGCGGTCAACCACCATCCGCCGATACCGCCACTCCGTCGTTGGTGGCGCACCATCTCCAAGTAACGACTGTGCATGGGATGCTCTCCTTACGATTCTTCGCCAAACAACAGCGTGCCGAGATAGCACCGCACCGTCTCCTGTTCCATCGCCTCGACCAGACGCTCGGTGAGGGCGTGGACAATGACCGGCTCTTGGATCTTGCGTCCATAGGTCCGCAGGGCAGCGGGGTCGGTGGCACAGACCAGCAGTGCCAGTTCTTCATCGCTCAGATGCTTGATGAGCGTTCGGAAGACGCCGTGTGCCCGTTCCGCCACCCGACGCCGCAGCCGATGTGTGCGCTTCGTCTCGCTGCGCGGGGGGATGCGCGACTCCTCCTCGTCGGTCGGGATCGGCGGTGTCTCCGGCTGGGGCTGTGCTGCGGGCTTCTGGCGTGTCACGACATCCCCAGCGGTGTATCTCCCGTCGCGCCCCGCGTCCTGATAGGTTCCGCAGCGCCGGAGCATCCCTTCCAGGAAGGCCGCTGCCTCCTGCGCCTGCGTCACCCGCTCGTGTAGCGCGTCCCAACTCGCACCATCCGGGATGCCGTACATGTGCTGCTGCTGGGCGCTGCCCGTCTCGCCCGCCTCGTTCTGGTAGACCACCAGTTTGGCGGTGTGACGCAGGACGGGGTAGCGCACGAGGGATGGGACAAACCAGGGGGAACGGGATGCCATCGCCGCAACTTCCCGTTCCGCATCGGCAATAACCCAAGGGGTACACGGGCTAGGGGTTAGGTCGGGGCCGCCAGAGGCCAACACCAGGCGGTCGTAGCGACTCAGACGCTGGTATGCCTGCGCCACCGTGATCAGCGCCTGCTCCAGCCGACGATGGGCGACCAGAATGTCGCGCCACGCCGCAGCATCGGGAACGCACCAGACGGCATGAGGGGCCACGTCCCGCTCTTGGCCCGTCGTGGGAACTTTGACGCGCAGGGCGCTCTCGGTCTCCCACAGCACCTGCGCCACCTCAAGCGGTGCGGGCCGCAGCGCCGACGGGTGATGCCCGACGAGAACCACCTGTTCCACAATGGGGTTCCAGCGTCCTGAACCCGCGATGCCCTGGTAGGGGGCGCGCCAATCGCGCTGCGCTGGCCGCTTCGTCGGGCGCGCCGTGACCGCTTCGTCGGGCGCGGGCTGTCCGTCCGGCGCTTCCTGTGGTGCGGGGTGGTTGTCCTGGGCTTCAGCAACAAGTTCCTGCGGTACGGGGCTGCCGTTGGGCACTTCGTCGTCGGGCGCGGGGTTGCCGTCCGGCGCTTCCTGTGGTGCAGGGTGGTCGTTGGGGGCTTCCTGTGGTGCGGGGTGGTTGTCCTGGGCTTCAGCAACAAGTTCCTGCGGTGTGGTGTGGCTGTCCTGGGCTGCGGCGCAAAGCTCCTGTAGCGCAGCGTGAGCTGTCGGGCTGTCCTGCGGTGCGTGGCGTGCTGCCTTCGCCGCCCGAATCATCTCTTGCGCCGCCGCCACCGTCACGAATTCCCCCTGCTCCGCCCGCTGGATCGCCTCGTTCACGGCCTGCTCCGGCACGTTCGGACGAGCGAGGCGCACCAAGGCCGTCGGGGCAAAGCGCGTCTCCAAGGCCGCCAGGTTGGGGGTGCGTGCGGCGAGTTTAGCTTTGAGCATGAGATTCTCGGCGGTGTCTGGGCTGATGGTCGTTTCTGCCTTCAACCACGCCCGCCACCGCCCCCGTGGCAAACACGCTTTCACCGCGATCAAGCGCTGCCCGATGCGTAAGCCGCGCAGTTCAATCTGCCCAAGTTCGTCGCGGATCTCGCGTCCAATCTGACGCAGAGCCGCCTGCTCCGCTTGACCAAGCTCGTCATAGGCGAAGGAATTGGTCGCTTCCTCCACCTCCACGATGGGCTGCGCATGCAACGTGCGCTGCGCATCGGCCCCCAGCACCACATCGCCCACCACCGAGAGCGAGGTGCCACACACGAGCGTGCCCGGTGGCGTGCTGCGCATCCGCCGATGCGCCTCGTGTACCGCTCGTTCAGGGTAGACATACTCTCGCGTGGCCCATCCATCCGGCGCGACGAGTTGATGCACCTCGTTACGCCCGTGGGGTTGCTGCGGAAGCGACCGCGACACCCAGACCCATCCCTCCGGCGGGGGCGGCTTGACCGGCGGGCATGGGGCGTCGGGCGACGCGAGGGCTAGGGAATTCGCATGGGAGGGGGCGGGTTTGCCAAGCGCCATGGTCTTACTCCTTGTCATCCTCAAACCACCATGAACACGAAGATCTGTCAAGCGTTCTGCGCACACCACCAACAATGAAGCACCGGTGGTATGCGTTGCGGCATTTCAGAAGGAATGTGCCGTCTAAAGTCGGCCTCCTCATTACGGGTTTAGGCCGTCCTCGTGCGGCGCGTGGGGAAGCGTTTTGGCACGGTTCTGGCACGGTTTTGGCGCGGTTCTGGCACCGTTTTGTCATCGTGAATCAGGCCCGATCTTGCTAAAAACGCTTTACAGTTCATTTGTTCTTATGCGCCATACAAGCTCCTGCAGGCTGGGGTAGCGGGCCTCCGCATCCTCCGCCGTCACCACCCGATGCACCGTCAGCACCGGGCCACCAACATCGCGTTCAATGCTCACTTCGACCACGCGCCCGATCAGGCCCGTGACGGGAGTGCCCACACACATGAGAAAGCAGTAGTCGGGATGCGTGCCGTAGCGGTAGTGGCTTACGCGCTGCGACCGCCCCGCGTGGCGCTGACGGGTCAGCGCAATCAACTCCCACGGCTCATTCGTCAGGTCAAAACGCACCCACATGCGCGTGGGCGCGAGCGTCGTCGTCACATGTCTTCCCCTTCGCCACGCACGAACGCGCCCAGTTCATGCAGCCACTGGTCATGCACATCCTCCATGGCATACCAAGCGTTGACGTTTTCGACCGTACCAAACGCATGGTCGGCACCGAGCATGAGGTAGAGGTGGTTGCGAAACATGGCACGCTGCAAGCGGCTGGCGATGCGCCGGTCGAGCGCGTCGGGCCGCTGGTTCGAGGTGATCACCATGGGACGTTGGGCCATTATGCGCTCGTTGATGATCAGGAAGAGTTGCTCATCGGCCCACTCGGTGGCACGCTCGGCCCCAAGATCGTCAATGACCAACAGATCCGCCGTGATGATGCGTTCCAAGCGGCGTTCGTACCCCTCGGCATCATCGCGGAAACTGGCACGCAGCAGATTGAGCATGCCCGCGCAGGTCTTGAGCAGCACCCGATCGCCAGCCGCATAGCGCACATGGGCAATCGCGGTTGCCAGATGGGTCTTGCCCGTGCCATACCCACCAATGAGTACAAAGTTTCCTTGAGGTCGCTGCGCATACGTTTGTGCATGGCAATACGTCGTGGTAATAATGGAACAGGTGTCGCTGGTATCAAAGGTCTCAAACGTCATCTGCTGATAACCAGGCAGGGCCAGGTCACTCAGACGATGGAGCGCATCATGTTGAATCGTGCGCTGTTTGGCACATGAGCATGGCATGAGTTTGCCAAAATCTGGCTCGCCATACGAGGCATCAAGAACGAGAAATCCGACATCACGACAGCGAGGACACGCTGGGGCGGCAGGCGGCGAAGAGGCGAGCGTCTCCTCCTGCTGCACCCGCTGCGCTCGCGCCTCCGCAATGGCATCGGCCAACGAGCGTCGTGGCGCTACCTTCCCGGCGCGAACATCATGCAGATGTTGGTGCATCGGCACCGGCGCGGGCGCGCCCTCCTCCGGAACGGGGGGCCTCAAGGCGATAACCGGCGGAAAGCCTGGCATCCCAGGGAAATCACCCGGGCCAATCGGTTGCATCGCATGTGCGGCCTTTTTCATCAGTGCAATCTCCTTCCAAGTACCTTTGAACTACCCGCATTCCGGTCATAAGGATGGCCTAGCGTGGTGCAAGTGGCTCTTGTGCCAACCGGAGTTCGTCGTGAGCCGCCATCAGCAGCGTCTTCTCCGTCGTCATCCCATCCGCGAAGGAGAGAAACACAAGCAGCAGCAATCGCCCATTGTGCTGGAGCAACGCTTGTTCGTCAGGATCGGTGGTGGTGGCATGAATGACATGCATCAGACGGTCGTAGCCCCGCTGAAGTGCTGCGAGCAGCACCTCGTCGCTGGTATCGGGGGATGGCATCGCCATCGCGAGGAGATCGACAACGCCATCAAGGGCTTCGGTGAGAATGAGATCCGCTTGCGCAGCCAAGGGGGGAAACTGGCGGATGAGATCGGGAACGCGCGGGCGAATCGCTTGGCGCAAGAACTTCAGGCGCGCCAAGCGGATGGGCGCTTCGCGGGGCGCACCGCGCGACATGCGCGGCGTGGCGGGCGCGGCGTTGGCCGAGGGGCGCAGAGCCACCACCTCATTCTTGTAGCGGTCGATCAATTTGGCGACCGCCGCATAGTCGTGGCCTTTGGCCAACCAGTTGCGACACACCACATCCCAGAGATCCAGGTGGGAACGCACCGTCTCGGCGAGCGCCTGCGCCCACACCTCTGCCAGCACGATCCCCTTGGGCGCGTGCATAAGGTAGATGCTCACCGCAGGGTTCTCGCGCAGCGCAAGGGGAAGCAGCGGCGCTGCCACGGAGGATGCGGGGGACGCGGGGGCCACGGGGGCCACGGGGGATGCGGGGGATGCGGGGGATGCGGGGGATGCGGGGGACGCGGGGGCCACGGGGGACGCGGGGGATGCGACATGCGAGGATGCCGCAGCAGGGTTCACCGCAGCGACCGCAGCAGGGTTCACCACAGCAGCGGCAGCATCAGGGTTTACCGCAGCAACCGCATCAGAGTTCGCCGCATCAGGGTTCACCGCAGCAACCGCAGCAGAGTTCACCACAGCAGCGGCAGCATCAGGGTTTACCCCAGCGACCGCAGCAGGGTTTGCCGCGACAACCGCAGCAGGGTTCGCTGCAACAGCGCCGGGGGCCTCACGGTCAGCGAGGCGAGGCGTGCCACGCGCCGGACGTGGCTCGGCAGGAACAAGCAACTCCCGCTTTTCACCCGCCGCAAGCGCGAGTTCAGTGGTATCCCAACGGCCAGCGCGGGCGAGACGGCGCATCACCCCCTTCACATACGCAAAGGTGAGTTTCCCTGCATCATCAATCGCCACCGTCCCCATCGCCCGCGTGAGCCAGTAGGCCGCATACCCGCCCGCACTCCGGTCGAAGGTGCGCACCAACTCCTCAATGGCCGCCACCTCCGCAGGAGTGGTCGGGCGCTCCTTCAAAATCGTCCACATCCCCACCGGCCCCGTCGTCACCGCCGGCTCGTGCTGCGGCGGCGGCGGAACCGTTTCCGTGTGGGGGGGGGCAATCGGCCTGAGTTGCATCGTTGGCTCGTGCGGCGGCGGCGGAATACTTTCTGTGTGGTGAGATGCAACCTGTCTGATCTGCAGAATCTGCGCGAGATCGAGCGTCGCAAAGGCTTTCGCAATCGCCTGCGCGACGTGATACTCAATCATGGCGTGGATGGATGGCTCTGCGTGCGCGTGCGGCCCCTCACCCCCAGACAACATCCCAACCTCACAAGCATCCCCACCCCCCACCATGACATCCGGGGATGACGGAAACCGACCTCCGTGGGTGACGGTTGGCTCAGCGATGACCGGAACCATCCCCGTCGGATGACGAGTATCTGACATCCCAGGATGCTGGTGACCGTCTTGGGGGGCAGAAACCGACATCCCAGGATGCTGGTGACCGTCCTGAGCGCCAGAAACAGGCATCCCAGGATGCCGATGGCCGTCCTGGGTGCCAGAAACGGGCATCCCAGGATGCCGATAGCCGTCCTGAATGCCAGAAACGGGCATCCCAGGATGCCGATAGCCGTCCTGGAGGCCAGAAACGGGCATCCCAGGATGCCGATAGCCGTCTTGGGGATCACGCACGGACACCACCGCAGGCTGGTGGCCGTCTTGGGTGCCAGAAACGGCCTCCCGTCCCTGACCGTTGTGGCCCACCGGCCCCATAGGTCGCGGGCAATCGTGCAGATCAAGGGCCATCTGATCCGTATTCGCACGCACCGTCACCCGAGCAGACGGAATGCCCACCGCCTCAAGCCGAAGATCATCAGCCACCACCAGCAACGAGAGCGCACGCAGGCGCTCGAACGGAATGACATAGCGGGCTGGCCACAACTCCGGGCGGTGCATCAATCGAGGCACCTCACGATGCCCAACCACATCCAGTAAACCCAAGTCGCAGAGGGTACGCAAATAGATCGGAATACGGCCCCGCGACACCCCGGATGCATAGCGGGCAATCTCCGTCACCGTAAAGTCATTCCGCCCCGTCTCGGTATGCAGCAGCGTGAGGTAATGCACTGCATCAAACACCGCTTTGGCTGCCAGATTTCCCTCGCACACATGATCCACAATGCGAGGACGGGGCGGCGCGTGCAATTCGGGCGGCGCGTGATGCAAGAGAAACTGTGCCAACGGGTCATCAATGACCACTGGGGCACGAGGCAATGTTGCGGGAATCATGGATACTTCCTTATCAGGACAAAAGCACATGCAGAGCGCGAGGCGCAGTGACCACCATCGGGACACCGCGCCGTCCTACGTCGCGGTTCTGCCCTCTGAGCGCGTGGGCCGTGCGCTCGTGCGCCAAGAGAGCAGAACCGCTGCCCTTCCCTTCCTACCAGAGCGTCTCCTGCGTGGCATGCAGCGCATCGAGCCGCTGCTGAATCGCCACGCGCGCTGCCTCAGTCGAGGCGACGCTCCGCTGGTGCAGCACCCCATGCGGAATCAGGCGCGGCGTCGTAATCAAGCCCCGCTGCGTCAGCAACGCCAACAGCGGAACCACATCCTCTGCCGGGAGGCCAGAACGCTGCGCCCAATCGTCCACCGTGGCGTGGTACGGGAATGCCCGATCAACCGCTTGATAGAGCGCCAACGTCACCCACAGCCTCAGCAAGCGGGCATCATCCTGCGTCTCAAGCAGCACGGCCACATAGACCGTCGCCGTCGCAAGCGAGGGAATGGTGTGAAGATGAATCGGCTGGCACATCGCAAAACCTTCCTTTCTCTCCTTATGATGAAACCTGGGGGCCAACACCTCGTCAGGTGCAAAGGCCGGAGACGTACCGACAGACCAGTTCGCGGACGATCCATTTGCAGTACGGGTCAGTAGCCCGCACATAAGCCTGTTTTCATGTTCATCTTTTCCGTTTTGTCAGAATGAGCGTGGTATACTCCATACTCCCGTCGACGGGGTTGTCGAGCCGGCTGCGATTTCGCTCACGATCTTGTCTGGTACCGCTCAAGATCGCGTGTTCCTCAAAGTCGAGAAAAACCGATGATGACGCTTTCTGACGCGGTGGCGATGTTCTTACGCCACCGCGAGATCAAAAACCTCCAACCCGCCACGATGCGCTTGTATCGTCGCCGTCTGCAGTTCTGGCTGGCGTGGCGCGAAGAGCGCCACTACGAGCCGTTACTGGCGGTAGTTACCGCCGACGAACTCCGCACCTACCTGCACTACCTGATGTATGACCACGTTCCGCATGAGCGGAACCCTCGGCGTCCGGCGTCGAAGGGGCGCATGGCAGTGAACTCGGTGCAGAGTGACTGGCGCATCCTGCGGGCGCTCTGGATGTTCCTGAAGGACGACGACCTGCTCAGCGAGCATCAGGAGAAGGTCTTTACCCGGAATCGCGTGCCGTGCCCACGGGAGAGCGAGCCGGAGCTTCGCCCGGTCTGTCCGCCCGACGTGTTCGATCAACTCCTGCGGGCCTGTGCCTCGGACGAGCCTGAAGAGGAGTGGCGCAACAAGGCCATTTTCTTGATGCTGCACGACACGGGCGCCCGGATTGGCGAGATCGTTGGGCCATGGGGGCTGCGCGATCGAGACATCTTCCTTGCCAAATCGTGGGGCAACGTGCGCGGCAAAGGCGGCAAGCGCCGCTGGATCTACTGGAGCGAGGAGACGGGCTACGCACTGACGCAGTACATGCAGCATCGGCGGGGCAAGTGGGGCGGGGAACTCCCCCTCTTTCGCGGCATGTCGTCGCGCAACAACGGGGACGCCTTCACCACCGATGCGCTCCGCTCCCTCATCCGGCGGATCGCCAAGCGGGCCGGGATTTCGCTCATCGCCAAAGCCCCGCTGCACAGCATGCGTCATGCCTTCGCGCATGACGGCTTAGACGAAGGGATTGACGAGTTCCACCTCCAGCAACTCCTCGGTCACCAGAGTCCGACGACCACCGCCCGCTACACCCGCGAGAACCCGAGCAAGCTGCGGCGCGTCTATGATCGCTTCTACCGCCGTCGTCGTCGCCCGTTGACCTAATCCACGCGGCGTAGGCCAACAAAAAACCCCCTCGTGCGGAGTACGAAACTCCGTGCGAGGGGGGTAGATGAAAATTTGCACGCGAGGGAGAGTCATGCTATACTCTCCGGCGTCACCCTTCTTTTGTTCCCCGATAGCTCAACGGTAGAGCGGCTGACTGTTAATCAGTAGGTTCCTGGTTCGAATCCAGGTCGGGGAGCCAACAACAAAACGCCACACCCGTGGCGGGTGGGTACACAAACGCAAGGGATACGAAGTCGTGGTTGGGAACGTACCCCAACGGGAGGTTCACGACGACGCTTGGTTCCGCTCCCCTCTCCGGCAGCGTGGCCGGGCCTCCGGGGACAACGGGCCGAGTCTTGAGACCATTGTTGTTAACGTGCTTCGTGCTGGTGGCTTTGAGTTGCTTACGCAGCCATAACGCCTATCGCCGAACCGTTGGCATATAGATGTCACCTGTTGCGTCAGCAATGGAGTGATGGGCACTGTGGGGAGAAGGCTGAAAGTTTCCTAGGCTCTGTAGCCAACTCCCGAACACACGAGACGCTCTTCGCGGGTCATACCGCGAGGGGCGTTTCGCGTTGCTCATCAAAACTCAAGATATCCGCAATGTCCACCAGCTTGTCGAGTTGCTGTGAGTAGAATGCGCTCAGGGCAAGCAACTCGCGGGTATCGATTCGTTCAAATTTCCCTAACTCAAGGTAGTTGATACGGCTGATCAACATCCCGGTCGCATTCGCAACCTCCTGCATTGGCAGGGGCGTCCCACGTTTCGCAGCAGCTTGAAGGCGCAGATGGCGCAGTTTCGTTACTACCTTGGTCATAGGATTCTCCTTGCCTACGTACGCTGGTGATAATAACACTGTTGG
The DNA here is from genome assembly GCA_003934145.1 of Candidatus Viridilinea halotolerans. Lineage (GTDB taxonomy): Bacteria > Chloroflexota > Chloroflexia > Chloroflexales > Chloroflexaceae > Viridilinea > Viridilinea halotolerans. Next base: position 15,126 of record RSAS01000178.1, read on the forward strand.
TTTATGTGTGTCAAGTTGTAAGTTCCGCATCCCATGCTCATAGAGTGTAAGGATGATGAACACGGGACGAAGGAGTCCGCAGATGACGCAGAGTGAGGAGGGTATAATCTGCGTCATCGCAATCTGCGGATGACCATTTCTCCTAGTGTAAGGTGTTGATCCCATGCCCCGTCTCCTCCCACTCCTCCTCCTGCTGCTCCTCAGTGCCTGTGCTACTGCCTCGCCTCCTGGCGCGGGTGTCGTGGCGAGTCCGACGGCGAAGGTGGTGCCGCGTCCCGCTGCGGATGCGCTGGTGGTGTTGGGTGATGGGTTGACGCCTGATCTGCCGGAGGTGGCGGCGGAACGCGCCCGGCGACGGGCTTCGCTCCAGTCCGCGCCCTTCATCCTGCTGCGCGAGGGGCTGGATGATCGCGCTGCGGCGGCGCAACAGGCGGTGGCGGCTGATGTGCGCCATCAGCACTATACACGCACCACGGACGGCCAGCGTTTGCTTACGGAGGTGATGAGTGTCGCCCCGCCGCGCCCTGGCGATCTGCCGCCCAATCTCGTGGCACAGTGTCCCCCTGATGCCTGTTTGCGCGTGCTGCTCTATGTCTACCCGACCAATACGACGCTCAGTGCCTTTGTGGATCGGCGCATGCAGGTGCTTGATCTGCTCGCCGTAGCGGGCGGGCAGCCGGAGATTCCTGAGCATCTGGCGGCGTTGGCGACGACCATTGCGGTGGCGAGTCCCGTTAGCCAAGAAGAGTTGGGCGTGCCGCCGCATGCCGGGATGGTGCTGGACTACTCGGCGGCCACGAAGGTGAACCACGTCGGCACGACCTGTGAACGCAGCAATCACCTCTGCGTCTCGCCGGTCTTTACCTGGGGCGATGCGGCGCTTTGGGTGGTGGTGGATCTGACCGACCTGCGCCTCGTGGCGGCGACCTGGACGGCACAGGGCCAGTCGGCGCAACGGCGGGCGGTGAGCGAGGCGGCGCTCCAAGATGCGGCGGTGGCCCCGCTCTGCGAGACGCCCGGCCAGGTGGCGCATGGTCAGTGGGAGGCATCCTACCTGCTGACCAGTTCCGATGGGTTGGAGTTGCGCGAGGTGCGTTTTGCGGGCCAGCCGGTGGTGCGCTCGGTGAAATTGGTGGATTGGCACGTCGGCTACCCAGCGCCCGACGCGCAGCGCGTCGGTTTTTCCGACGCGGTGGGCTGCCCGGTCTTTAGCGCGGCGGCGATCATTCCCTACGGCTTGCCAGAAGTAGCGACAAGGGCGGATGGCTCGCTCGATCTGGCGCTCACCTTTCGTAGCCCCAACTGGCCGCAGCCCTGCGCCTATCAATACACGTTCGCCGCGCACTTCGGGGCCGATGGCACGCTGACGATCAGCGGCGGCAATGAGGGGCGTGGTTGCGGTATTAATGGCACCTACCACCCGATCTGGCGCATTGAGCCGGTTGCACCGTCGGGGTTGAGCTTGTGGGACGGCAACGCAGCAACCCCGCTGCACGAGGAGGGCTGGCAGGAGTGGGCTGCCGGTGGGCCACACGCATTTCAGCTTACGGGGGCTGGTGGCAACCAGACGATCTCCCCGCTCTGGGGTGACGCGGAGTTGGCCTACGTCTACTGGACGCAGGCCAAGCCAGAGGAGGGCCAAGGCGATCTACCGACGCTCGGCACCTGCTGCGCCCTCGACGAGCGC